>JAATEZ010000057.1 GCA_015655485.1 Lactobacillales bacterium
CCATCCACCTTCTTCAAATCTTGTTGAGCTTTTTCGAGTTTATTTGCATACTCGCTGCGTTTATTGGTCGCATTATCTAAGGTTTGCTGAGCATTGGTCACTGCGACTGAACTCTGATTGATCGCCATTTCCTTTTGCGTCACTTCGTCTTGAACCGTATCGTTTTGATAGGTCAAAAGCACATCACCTGTTTTGATTTTCTGACCATTCTGGACCGGGATATTTGAGATTTTACCCAGCGTCTGATCAAAATAGATCGTATCCACCTTCTCAGCATCCACCGTCCCGCTAAATTGCAGCGGATCAGCAGTTTTCACTTTAAATAATGAATAACCAGTCGTCTCTTCCTTTTGATTCTTGTTTACTCCAACAATAACTAAAACAACTACTAAAAGTGCCAAAATCCCGGCAACAATGCTCAAGCGGATCCGCTTCTTTTTGCTTAATTTTTTCATCGGCTATTCCTCTGGCTCTGCTTTAAATAAAAATATAATAACTAAAAGGGCAGGAATACAAGTGATCAGAGTAGTAGCGACCGTCGAAATGATCGTAGCCGATGTATACATTGAAGAAAGCATTGAGAAACTTATTACAAGAGAGATCGCTTTCCAAGCAATATTAATATAATAAGGATATTTCGGTGCAGCAATCCCTGCTTTCAACTTCCTGTTGGCTAAAAAGTAAAGCACAGTCAAAGCCACAGAGATGATAACGGATACGATTTGCTGCGTGATATAAATCGGGCTTTTATAAATGGCTGTTATTTCCTTACCAAGTATTTTTGCGACTTCTGGCGATACCTGACCAACTGATTTTAATGAAATTAATCCAATAGCCGATCCTATGATCCCAAATATAAATAAAACCATATTCCAATTCTTAGCATTTTTTAAATTTTTCGCTCTCTTTTCCACTGACAAAACTCCTTGCATTTTTTATTCATTGAAGACTAATCAATTACTCAAGTATAAAACAAATGGTGCTATTTATCATCAAATTTTACCAAATTTGTTCGTTTTCTATACTATTTTCCTCACTTTCTTCTGCATTTTTCTTTATTTTTTGTCTTTTTTCAGACTAAGACGATTTCCCAGAACCATCACCGCTAAAATAAGCACAGAAAATAACAACCCCGCTCCGGCAAACATTTTTTGCGGATCGATCACATGAAATATCGTTAATATAGCGAATATCATGAATCCGACACTCAAATAATTATAGACTGCCAATACGGAATCTTTTAGGTTAACTAACAAACAAATTCCGATAATGATTAAATAGATGACCGCAAATTGTTCTACGGAAAGAAATATCTGCGGACCAACTAGACCGATCCGACTTTCTATCATTCCGCTTATAATGCTCAGAAAATAACATACGATCGCTGCTCCAATAAATATGTGCCCTTTGTTCCTATCTTGTACAAAACTACTGTTCTTAACACCTACCAACAAAAATAAAATTGCCAAGGCAATAAGAATCAATGGAATCACTGAATTTAAAAATGACACTCTGATTATTTTTTCAAAAAACTGATTAAATAGGAAAAACTGGATCAATAAAAATCCCAATCCGAGATAATCCCTGCCTCGAATGGCAGGTGGTCCATCCGGCAATTCAGCTAAAATGTCTTCACAAAGCTTTTGTGGATCTTTGCCAAAATAATCGGCAGCCGAAATTCCATCCTTTTGTGCCTGAAGCAAATCAGAAAGAATCTCAATCAAAACTTCTTCTGTCTTCTGCTCATTCTTTTTTATATTCAGACGCATATAAATCAATATTTTACTATAGTAGGCTTCATTTTCTGTTGTCAATTGCTCACGCATCTCATTATTTTTTTTAACCAATTCTTGCTTATCCATGTCTATTCCTCCCCGATCTCTGCCAATATACGTTCTACTCCCTGAGACATCTCACTCCATTGTCTCATGAAAGCTTTTAGATACTTTCTGCCTTGAGGTGTTAGATGATAGTACTTACGCATCGGTCCTTCTATGGAAGGCTTCATGATCCCTTCAATATACTTTTGCCTTTGCAATTTCAATAAAACTGGATAAATACTGCCCTCGCTGACCATCCCTAACCCATATCGGCTCAGTTGATTCGTCATCTCATAACCATAAACTTCCTTTTTCGAAATAATCGCCAGAATACAACCTTCAAGAATTCCTTTCAGCATCTGCGTTGTTTCCATAAAGAACCTCCATTCAGCTACCTTGTAAAGAAAGATAGTGCAGTAAAAAAATAAATCACTAATAAATTTACATAAAGCTTACCATTTTTTTTGTAGCTTGTAAAGCAAGAGAGAAAAATATACATCACTCACTCAATGAAGAGTGAGACGCAAATATTACTACAAGTAATTGGCAATGTTGCCATTTCAATCCACTCACTCAATGAAGAGTGAGACATGTATCCGCCGTGATCCAAAAAATGCGGTCAACAATTTCAATCCACTCACTCAATGAAGAGTGAGACCGTAGCTAGTGGGGTGACTAGTACATTTAATGCGGATTTCAATCCACTCACTCAATGAAGAGTGAGACCATTA
>JAATEZ010000050.1 GCA_015655485.1 Lactobacillales bacterium
CATTTTAATCAGGCCGATCGTTAGTAAATGTGCGACTTCCTCAGGATACTCTCCGAATCGATCTAACAAATCCGCTTCAATCTCTTCATACATCTCTACGTTTTCAATTTGACGTAAACGTTTATAAATCTCAATTTTCTGCCGTTCATACTGAATATATTGCCCTGGGATATAAGCATCGATCCCCAAATCGATCTCAACAGAAGTTTTCTGGGGTCCATTGTCCGTCCCCTGTTTGCGTGAAACAGCTTCGGACAGCATCTGGGAATACATATCAAACCCAACCGCATCAATGAAACCATGCTGCTGCGCCCCCAACAAGTTTCCCGCCCCGCGTATAGACAGATCACGCATCGCGATTTTAAAGCCTGAACCCAACTCAGTAAAATCTTTGATCGCCTGCAGCCTTTTTTCGCCCGCCTCCGCTAAAACTTTTTGTGGTTTATACATGAAATAGGCATATGCCACTCGGTTGCTTCGTCCTACACGTCCCCGTAATTGGTAAAGAGTAGATAGTCCCATATAATCTGCATTTTCCACAAAAAGTGTATTTACATTCGGGATATCCACACCGGTTTCAATGATCGTAGTTGTCACTAAAATATCATATTCGCCCTCAATAAAATCATACAAAACATTTTCTAATTGTCCTTCACTCATTTGACCATGTGCATAAGCGATCCTTGCCTTTGGAACCATTGCCTGCAATTCTTCTACCCGCTGTGTGATACTATCTACTCGATTGTTTAAATAGAAAACCTGACCGCCACGAGCTAATTCGCGCTCGATCGCTTCTCGAATAGCCCCCAGGTTTTTTTCTAAGACATAAGTTTGGATCGGATAACGATCTGCCGGCGGTGTTTCGATCACAGACAAATCGCGCACACCCAGCATTGACATGTGAAGCGTCCGTGGTATTGGTGTCGCAGTCAATGTCAAAACATCTACTTGTGAACGCAATTGCTTCAAACGTTCTTTGTGCTTCACGCCAAAGCGCTGCTCTTCATCAATAATAAGCAGGCCTAAATCTTGGAACTGCACGTCTTTGGATAATAAACGATGAGTCCCGACAACTATATCGATCTGACCTTTTCTCAAAGCCTGAATAGTCAAATCTTGTTGTGATTTTGTTCTAAAGCGGCTTAACAACCCTACTTCGACAGGAAACCCGGCAAACCTTTCCAGCATCGTTTCATAATGTTGCTGCGCTAGAATAGTCGTTGGAACAAGAAAAGCCACTTGTTTGTTGTCCTGAATGGCCTTAAACGCCGCACGTAAAGCCACTTCTGTTTTACCATAGCCAACATCGCCAACCAAAAGGCGATCCATCGGTTTGACTTTTTCCATGTCAGCTTTGATTTCGGCTGAACTGCGCAGCTGGTCATCCGTTTCACTATACGGAAAGGCCTCCTCAAATTCCCGTTGATAATCATCATCTGGTGAAAAAGAGAACCCTTTTTCCGATTCTCTTTTCGCATACAGCTGGATCAAGTCGTCTGCAATATCTTCAATTTTTGCTGAAACTTTGCGTTTAGTTTTTGTCCACTCTGCTCCGCCTAATTTATTGATCCGCGGTGATTTCGCTTCTGAAGCAACATACTTTTGGATCATATTTAACTGTGTCACTGGAATAAAAAGTTTATCGTCATTCTGATAAAGAATCGTCATGTAGTCTTGATGGACACCGTCAATTTCTAAGGTTTCCATCCCAATATATTTTCCTATCCCATGATTTGCATGAACGACATAATCTCCTGCCTTAAGTTCACTGTAGCTTTTCAGCCGTTCCGCATTAGAAATCGTTTGACGCCGAGCTTTTTTCTTAGCCGTTGTATGAAAAATCTCTTTTTCAGTCATAACAACGACTTTCTCACTGGGCAGTTCAAACCCGGTTTGGATATGGCCTAAAATCAATTGAGTTTTCCCGATGATCACTTCGGAGGACCCGGTTTCAACGCTCTCTATCCCATACTCTTGAAAAGTTTCAGACATTTTTTGCAATCGTTCTACAGTTGAAAGGTAGACAATAACAGTCTGTTTCTGCTTTTTCCAGCGATCCATTTCTGTTTTTACTAACGGCATTTGTCCAAAAAATTGCTGCATCGAACGATACTGAAAAGGATAGACCGCCTTAAAACGAATATTGCCCATCCCTTTTTGAAATAAAGAAAAATAAGTGGTACTCAAATCTGCTTTCCTTAAAATGTTCCTAAAATCTCCGCCGAATTTTTGCTCTGGAAAAACACGCCCTTCACTTAACTTCAGTGTGATCCAGTCACCCTCTTCACGAAGGATCTCTCGTTCCGTCTCGATCATCCGAGCGTGATCATCCATCACAAGCAGGCTGTTTTCAGCAAAAAAATCCGCAATAGAGGAATCATTTCCAAAAAGAAAACTAGCATAATAATTAGCAAACTCTGTCGGATCGCCTTTTTCCCATGCTTCAATGATCCCTTCAAAATATTGTTCATAAAAATCTTTTGTCGTTTCATCCTTAGTGATCACCAAATGTTTTTCCAAGGCCTTTTGCAAAGCATCGGCGCCTTTTTTAAGAATCTCTTTTGTGACGACTAAATCAGTAGCCGGCAAAACAACGATCTGCTCGATGCTCTCAACAGAACGCTGTGTATCTGCCTCAAAATAACGAATAGAATCGACCGTCTCATCAAAAAAATCGATTCGGATCGGATCAAGGGTCGTTAAAGGATAAATATCAACGATTCCTCCACGGATGCTGAAATCTCCAGGTTTTTCTACCATTGTTTGTCGCTTGTATCCCATATTCACTAAATTTTCAGGAAGTTTTTCCACCTTGATTTCTTCACCCACAACAACTTTCAGTTGACTTGCCAGCCAAACTTTTTTCGAGGGCAAAAATTTACGGATACCTGCCATAGGGATCACAATGATGCCGGCTTTTTTTTGCGCTAAAAAAGCAAGAGTAGATACCCGTTCTGACATAGCTTCCGGTGAAGAAAATGCCATTTCAACTGACATCATTTCATCTACGGGAAATAAATGAACTTCTTCTTCAGGAAGTAAATTGCGTAAATCATCAGTCAAGTTATTTGCATGAAACAAGTTGGGGGTCACTACTATAATGGGCACTTTTTTCCCGCGATAAAGCGCAGCGATCAACAATGTTTTCGCAGAGCCGGCCAACCCTGTTATCAGTTGATTTGAACCCTCTTCGATATTCAGCAACCACTCATTTACCAATGGGGTCTTTTCTATTAATTTGATCAAATCCACGTAAATGCCTCCATTTTATTTTCCATTAAATTGATTCATAGTCTCAGAAAAAGAATGTCCTTCTGCCCAAAATAAAGCTGCTTTGCCGGCTTGTTGCACTGAGGAAAAAATCGCCTCATTCATCTCCTTTGGAAAAGGAGACAATACATAATCAACGATCATCTGTTTTTCTCCTGGTCGATCGATCCCCACACGTATCCGTTTAAATCTATCTGTTCCCAAGTGTTGAATCAGGCTGCGTATCCCATTATGTCCGCCATGGCTTCCCTTTTCACGCAATCGTATTTTCCCGATAGGCAAATCAAGGTCATCATAGATAACTAGGATTTCCTTCAAATCGACTTTATAATAAGAAGCTAGCGGTCCCACTGATCGACCAGATTCATTCATAAAAGTTTGAGGTTTTACTAACAACACCTTCTCTCCTTGCAATAAACAAGAAGCTGTCTCTGCTTCAAACTGAGATTTGCTAAATTTCACTTGCTGCTGAAAAGCCATTTCATCGAGAGTAATAAAACCAATATTATGTTTTGTTGCTTGATATTTCGATCCGGGATTTCCTAAACCAACAATCATTTTCATCAAATTCTTACTCCTTTTTATTACGTTCTCCTCTTGGAAAACCGTAGTAAAGCCATAGGAAAAATCCTATAGCTTAAAGTATTCACTTTATCAAAAGATAATGAGGCTGCTTGCCATCAAAACAATATCAAAATAACTGGGCAGAATAATTCCGTCCAGTTTTGTTCCTTTACCAGTATACCATAAACTGCAAATTAAACTAGTTTTTCTGACAAGAACGGCGCAGAAACTTTTAGAAACAAATGGTTTTTCATTTCCCAAGCCCGGCCTTTTAAATCAGACTTTTTCGATATAGAATAATCCTTGAGCAAAGCAGAACGCGAACAACTGTAACAGATATTTTTTTCTGTTATAGTTTGAGTTGCAATTATGTGACTTTCAATAGATAGGATGTTATAATAATTTGAAGACAGAAGTATTTATTCCAAAAATTGAAAGGAGCTATTCATAATGGCTAAACTTGAAAATAGAGATCATCAGAAAATAATCCTTGTCGGAGACGGGGCAGTGGGATCAAGCTATGCCTTTGCTTTAGTCACGCAAAACATCGGCAGGGAAATTGGGATCATTGATGTTAATTTTGAAAAGACAGAAGGGGATGCTTTAGATTTATCTCACGCACTTGCCTTCACTTCACCCAAAAAAATATATGCAGCAACTTATGATGATTGCTCAAATGCTGATATTGTTGTTATTACAGCTGGTTCGGCACAAAAGCCTGGCGAAACCAGAATAGACTTAGTTCATAAGAATTTACGGATTTTCAAATCTATCGTGGAAAGTGTCGTTACTTCAGGCTTTGACGGAATTTTTCTAGTTGCCTCCAACCCAGTAGATATTCTGACTTATGCGACATGGAAATTTTCCGGATTTCCTAAAGAACGCGTGATTGGTTCCGGCACTTCATTAGACTCTGCCCGTTTTCGTCAAGCGATTGCTGAACTGATCGGAGTAGATGCTCGTAATGTCCACGGCTATATCATGGGCGAACACGGAGATACGGAGTTTCCAGTATGGTCTCACGCAAATGTAGCTGGTTTGCAAATTTATGAATGGGTCAAGTCTCATCCCGAAGTCGATGAAGAAGCATTAGTCAACATTTTTTTCACTGTTCGTGACGCGGCCAATACGATCATTAATAAAAAAGGCGCTACTTTTTATGGAATTGCTGTAGCATTAGCTCGAATAACAAAAGCCATTCTTAGTGACGAAGATTCCGTACTGCCGCTGTCTGTCTATCTGGATGGCGAATATAATCAAAAAGGGATCTTTATCGGTTCTCCCGCTGTGATCAACCGTAAAGGAATAAAAACAGTCATGGAGATCCCTCTGTCTGATGCCGAGATGGAAAAAATGGAACAATCAGCAAATACACTTAGAGAAATCACCACTGATGCCTTTGCCCGTCTAGAAAAAGAGGCGGCCGCTGAAAAAGCATAGTACCTGACACAATAAAAACTGTTCTTTTCGTGCAAACTAAGGCAGCGGAAAAAACAGTTTTTATTTTTTCTAAGACTGTTCTCATCCTTATATTTTCTTTTGAAGCCAAGATATTTCAAGCAAGTGTGTGGCTTTCTAATCAGTTTATGTTACAATATGGTTACAAACCAAAAAAGGAGTAGTAATCGTAATGAGAAGGGAACAAAATAAACGAAAAAAACGCACAGGCTTGACCATATTGGCCGCCGCCTTATTACTATTTATTGGTTTTTATATTTTCCAGGGAATTCGCTACAACAACCATTTTCTGCCGAACAGCAAAATCAATGATTTATCAGTTGGCGGCTCTACCATTGAAGAAGCCAACAAAAAATTGACCCAAGCGGTCCAGGAACAGCAATTTACATTGACTGAAAATGGGACTTCCTGGTACAAAGTTTCTAAAAAAGATTTGGGAGTCAAAACAGATTTTGTTAAAGAGTTGACGAACGATTTAAATAAGCAAAATCCTTGGACCTGGCTATTTTCTTATATTTCAGCTCCCCAAAAAAACACCCTCAAGAATGTTACTTTGGACGAAACTCTTTTGCAAACAAAAAGTGATGAAGTCAAAGCGAAACTGGCAGAGTTGAACGGCACGAGAACGGCTACACAAAATGCCACTATTGTAAAGGGAGAAGATAATTTCACGATTCAAAAAGAAGTAGCAGGAAATTCGCTGGATGTCGATCAGATTTTAACTGCTTTCTCAAAAGGAATAAAAAGCGGCCACAATAAAATCGAACTAGAGGACTATATTCAAAAAGCGACTATTACCTCTGATAATACTGACTTGATCGCTAAACAAACGGAACTGAATAGTATTATACAAAAAAAAGCCGGCTACAGCATCAATGGAACTACTTTTGATATTCCCAAAGCCACTATTATGGACTGGCTGCAATTTGATGATGAAAAAATTTCGCTGAATGAAAATGCAGTCAAACAATATGTCACTGATTTAGGCACAACTTATAATACAAGTACTGTCCCTACTACCTTTCAAAGTACAAAGAGAGGCCAAGTTTCTGTTCCGGCAGGCACGTACAGCTGGACCATTCAGACTGACGATGAAACCGCAGCACTATCCAAAGACATCCTGGCAGATGCCGATTTTACCAGATCACCGATCGTTCAAGGCTCGACAACAGCTGACCACGCTCTGATCGGCACCACTTATATCGAAGTTGATTTGGTCAATCAACATATGTGGTATTATAAAGATGGTGCTTTACAGATTGAAACCGACGTAGTCACTGGTAAGCCGTCAACACCTACTCCGGCTGGAGTATTTTATATTTGGAACAAAGAAAGAAACGCAACTTTAGTTGGAGAAGATTATAAAACACCGGTGGACCACTGGATGCCGATCGACTGGACAGGGGTTGGGATCCATGATTCTCCTTGGCAAACAGCGTACGGAGGAACTCGTTACCAGCAATATGGCTCACACGGATGCATAAATACGCCTCCATCGGTCATGTCGCAATTATATGATGCAGCCGCTGTTGGTGTTCCTGTTGTTGTTTTCTAAAAAACTTCCGTAAAATTATGAGATTAAACCATTCCGAAAATAATCCAACTTTCTGGATCGGTCGGATTATTTTCAAAAAAGCTGCTTTTGCACCACTGTCTATTCGCATTCAAGACCGACCCACTAATCAGTTTTGATTAATGGATCGGCCTTCTTTTATTTACATATTTTTTGTTAATAACTGCGTTTCGCAAAAGATGATTTCTTGATTCCTGCAGCGCAATAATCAATCTAGCTTTCATTATGATATAAAATAGACGCAGCTAAAAGTTCCTTTTTTATCTGCTCAAACACTTCCAAATCTTTACACCGAATAGTATGCAGATGAATCCCATTTGTCAACGTTAAAAGCAGACTTGCCTTCGTATTTATATATGTTTTCATAAAATTTTGAATATCACTATCCGTTTTGATATGAAGACCGCCTGAAATCTCACCATACAACGGATGCTCTACGGTCACGTCCAAAATTTCTCCGCCCAGATCAACGATCAATTGCAGTTCTTGTTTCGTTTGTTCTTGCGTATGCTGACAAACGATTTTTCTCTCAAAATATTTTTCAGTTTGGACATCATTGTTTAGACGATAACCTCTAGAAGTCGCCATGATCTCCTTGCCTGATGCTCGTAAAAGCGCGATATCTCCTACAATTATTTGCCGGCTGACTCCAAATTTTTCAGCTAAACTCGTTGCACTGAGCGCATGTTTACTTGCCATCAACAGAGTATAAATCTGCGCCCTTCGTTCCTCTCCAACCACCATATCCCCTCATTTCCTGATCAAAAATGGATTTTATTTGCAACTATTTTTAGTGATTTCTCTTTCCTGAAACTCTCTTGAAGTGGCCATGACTGCTTGATAAAGAGCAGTAAGTGCCGGCCTGTATTTCTCTTCTTTAACATAACTAGCCACCTTATCCAAAACAATATTTTCCCGTTCCAAATCCAGTACAGGAGTCTTTTCCTGATTTTTTATCACTGCGATTTCTTCTACTAAAACCATTCTGGCTTCCATCAAAGCAACGACCTGTTTGTCTAATTCATCGATTTTCTTGCGTTTTTCTTCTAATTCCACTGTTCATGATCTCCTCTACCCATTAATATCGATCTCTTTTATCACTCTTGCCGGATTGCCAGCGACTACTTGATTGTCAGCAAAAGACTTCGTTACAACCGCACCGGCTGCTACGACTACGTTATCTCCTAAGGTCACTCCGGGAACAATGATCGCCCCGCCGCCTATCCATACATTGTCTCCAATAGTGATCGGCTTCCCATATTCAAGACCGCTGTTTCTTTTTACCGGATGAAGCGGATGAGTCGCCGTATAAAGTTGAACATTAGGGGCTAACATGCCATTTTTACCAATCGTTATCGGACAAGTATCCAAAAAGGTACAGTGAAAATTCGCATAAAAATTTTCACCCACTTTAATGTTGTAGCCATAGTCAAAAGCAAAATCATGTTCGATAAAAATGTGTTGTCCGCAAGCACAAAGGACTTCTTTAATTAGTTCTGACCGCCTTGCACTGTCATTTTCCAAATTTATCCGCCGCATTTTTTCACGGGCTTTTCTTCTATCAAAAACTAGTTCAGGGTCTTCTGAAAAATATAATTCGCCTAATATCATCTTCTCTTTTTCCGTTCTCATCATATTACAATATTCCTTTTATTCTATTTTTTGAAAAAATTTTTCTGCATTTCCCAAAATAAACAGAGCGGGCCGGGGTAATGTGATTCTTTCTTGATTCACTACGATGATTTTGCAAGCCTCATTTGCATAATAAATCAAATCACAGAAGGGTCTCACCTTAAAAGTTGTGCCGGCAATAACCAGCAGATCGGCTGATTCTACAGCTTTGATGGCTTGTGATATCGCTTTTTGTGAAAGACCTTCTCCATATAAAACAATACCCGGTCTAAGCCGTCCGCCGCATTCTTCATGGATATCACTCGCTAAATATTCCTTAGCGTCCACACCTTTACCGCAACGTTCACAATAACATTGATACAAACTGCCATGAAAATTCACAACATTTTGACTGCCGGCTTTCTGATGCAGACGATCCACATTTTGTGTAACTACAGTTATTTGTTTCGTTTCTATTTGCTCCAGATCCGCTATTTTTTGATGGATAACATTTGGCACAGCCTCTGGATGATACAATTGTTTGACAAATTCATAAAATTTTTCTGGTTCTCTTTTTAAACAAGCGGCACTTAATAAATATTCTGGATCTTCCAAAGAATGATAGACTCCTTTTACCGAGCGATAATCGGGGATCCCCGAAGGAACGGACACACCCGCGCCTGTTAAAAATGTTATTTTGCTGCTATCATGAATCCACTGTAAAGCTAATTTGCTCTGCATTATTCTCACCCTCTTTTATTATAGCGAAGAAGAACGCAAATGAAAAGAAAGCCATCAAAAAATATAAGAAATAAGTATTTAATCTACAGGCCGATGCAAAAGTCTAAAAACTACAAAAAATCCCGCGAAATCATTTTTATAGATGTTGATTTCATGGGATTTTTGAATATCTGTTTTTGTTTTTTTCATTAAAAGACCGGCTGTGGAAAATTTTTGTGCTGCTCGTTCTAAGTCAAAATAAATTTGCTCATTTTTTTGTGGTCACTATATTTTTTGATTCATCTATTCCTTTTTCTGAAAAATATTAATCAAAAAAACCCAAAGTAGCGATTCCAACCATAATACCTGCAATGACCAGGTATTGTTTTCCAGAAAGTTTCTCTTTTAAAAAGATTCGGGAAAGCAAAACAGAAATGATACTATAAGAAGCAATCATTGGTGCTACAACAATCGCATCCGTAGCGATGGCTCCAATATAGAAAAACTGTCCGAGCGTTTCAAAGATAGCCGCCAGCCCCTTGTCGCGCTCCTGAAAAATTTTTATTGTCTCTTTTTTTACGACTTTCAGATAGATGATAACAAGAATCGCTACAAGCAAAAAAGTTAGTTCGTAGCTCATATTCGCCTGATTTTCTGAAAGAATTTTTTTGTAATCTAAATAATAGCCGTCTAAAAAAGTTCCCAAACCATCAATGACACAATACAGAATAGGAAAAATAATGGCAATTGGCCCGATTTTATATTTCCGCTCCACTTTTGTATTGGATACTTTTAATTCTTGATCAAACTCTTGCTTTTCAAAAACCGACAAGAGAAAAATCCCTGCTGAAATGATCACGACGGCAAAAAGCTGAATCATTTCCATCCGGCCGCCTAAAATCAGGAAGGTCAACAAAGCAGAAACTGCGCCAGAAGAATTGCTGATCGGCGAACAAATCGAAAGTTCGATATACCTTAGACCAACATAACCTAAAGCCATAGAAAGAATATACATCGAAGAAACCGGTAAATAAATCAATAAATTTTTGGGATCATAAACGATCCCTTCGTAAAAACCATAATAGAATACGGCGTGTATCCCCATAACGAGGCCTACCATCACAACAGTTTTTAAGGCGCTGTTCTTATCAGACGAATCATTGCCTTTCTTATAAAAAACATCCGCGGTGCCCCATGCGAACACCGTGATCAGGGCGGAAACAAACCACATCTTCATCTTTCCTTTCTTATAAACACTCATTAATAAAGTAAACTAATATTCAGAGAAGGTCAATATTTTTTTCAGAAACATCTGGGCCGCTTTTCATTGATCAGACCTCATTTAGAGATATTTCTTTAGGACTTTTATGAGCAGGCATGCTACAATAAATGAAAAAGGAAGAGAGGTGATTTTCATGGTACCCTTTTTAGTTTATTGGGGAAGTATTTTAATTAATATTGCTTGGATCATTCTTAGTGCTGGTTTTTCAGTATGGTATTTAGCAAATAAGGAAAATGGCAATCTCTGGGCATTTGCCTTGTTTAATGTTCTAGCTGTCATTTACTTAGGGATCATCTATGCCATTTACAACACATGGAACTTTGATGTAAAACTTTATTCAAGCCTGTTCATCGGAATAATTGTTATTCTACTTGCTCTGACCGTCTTGCAGGCCATTTTAGGCCGGGAGCCAAAAGTAGCAACCGCTTCATAAAAAGTAAAGATTGCCTATATATTCTAGTCAACAAAAAAGGGCTCGACTCAGGAAAATGCCTGCGCCAAGTCTTTTTTTCATTCCTCGCTTTTTTCTCTATCCCTATTAACTAGGATTAGAATTTGAGCCATTGTGAAGACTAAAGAAGCATTTTTAGGATAAACAGTATATTTCGCCAACCACTTTGCTGCATACTTTTCTTTATAATTTTTGAGCCCCTGAAAAGAATAGAAATGAGTGCCAAATTCAAAAATATAATAAGCCATTCTTTCTTGCAAGAAACTCCGTTTGGATGCTCCTACATTAGCTAATGGGGCCATGCCTAAATTAAACCACTGATACTTTTCCTGCTGATAATAAACGAATAATGAAATAAACAGAAAATCCATGATCCCAGACGGAGAATCGCTGCGGTGCCTCATCAAATCTATGGAAATAGAAGCCTCAGTGTAGGTTGGCATAATATTAGCAAAAGC
>JAATEZ010000244.1 GCA_015655485.1 Lactobacillales bacterium
AAGAAGGCAAGATCAAAGAAGTTTGAATCAAGAAATGAGCCATATATTCCTCTTTATTTGCAGATAAAGAACCACTCACCCGAATCGAACCAACATCAATAATTTCCTTATTTCTAAGAAGTAAATCACTCTTTAAATTGATTTCCTCATCAAAAAATAAGCTTTCTTCTTTATAACGATTTAATTCCAATAATGACCATTTCATTTTTATCACCTCTAAGCAACAAGAATTATTATACTAGCCACAGAAATGTTTGTCAATGAAATTTTCTTGACACCTTTCCATAACATTTTTAGTCAGCTTTTTTTGCTAACTAAAGTCTATTCTATCATTTTTTTAGTTGAAAATATACTGATATAGCGTAAAATAAGAAAAACAGATCAATTACAATGAACTATGGAAATGGGGGAGCGAATGTTTACTTTTGAAAATGTCGACTTTTTTCGCGATCATTCGACTATTCTTTCGTCGATCAACTGGAAAGTCAATAAAGGTGAAAATTGGGCGATTTTAGGGCTGAACGGCTCTGGAAAAACTACTTTGCTGCAATTGCTTTGCGGCTACCTGTGGCCGACAAACGGACGGCTCGAGGTCTTAGGCGAGATTTTTGGAAAGACTTCTATCCCTGAACTTCGCACCAAAATCGGCTGGGTCAGTTCTGCCTTGCAGTATCAACTGAAAAATTCAAGCCCGGCTGAACAAATTGTTCTCAGCGGTAAATATGCCAGCATCGGCCTCTATCATGAAATTCAGCCAAAAGAGCTTTTGCTTGCTAAAGAACTTCTTGCTGAATATGGAGGTGCTGATCTGATTGGCAAAAGATATCAAGTGCTCTCCCAAGGTGAACGTCAGACAGTTCTTATAGCGCGTGCGTTAATGGCCGATCCCGAGCTCCTGATTCTCGATGAACCTTGTAATGGGTTGGATCTATTTGCCTCTGAAAGACTCTTGCAGCAAATAGAAGTCATTGCCAAATCAGCTAAAGCTCCCACTTTATTATATGTGACTCACCATACAGAAGAGATCTTACCTTGTTTTCAACATTTATTGCTATTAAAAGCAGGAGAGATATTTGCTCAGGGTCCGACCAGCCGCTTAATGAATACGGAAATACTGAACGCTTTTTATCCACATCCAGTCGAGATTATCCAAAGCCAAATAACTCACCGCCTGACAGTCATCCCCAAATAAAAAGAAAAGCTGAATGAACTTTTGTCAGCTTGTGAGCAAAATAGGAACTGGGAACAAAGACGCTCTTTGTCTTTGCGACAAGTGATCTTTTTGCCGAAACAAGCTAGTTCATGATGCTGGACACTAAAAAGCTGAACAAGCCCGTTCTGACTTAGAGCAATAGAGCGGGGAAAATTTTAGCGGGGAACACACCGCGGATTTTTCTCAGCTATGACCGATAAGTCAGGCTTGTGATGCTGGACACTGAAAAGCTGAATAACGATATTGGTCTAGAAAATTAAAGAAAGAAATGAGTTTATGAATGAAACAGCCTTTTCAAAGATCTGTTCACTCTTGGATCATTATGATTTTGAATATGAAATTTTTCAACATCAAGATGTTTTCTCTTTTTCTGAAATAACAGGCCGGTCAACCGATCTGCCTTTCCCGCTTGAAAATCTTTTTAAAACCATTGCTTTTGTCAAGCCGGACAAAACTTATTTATTTGCCGTTCTGCGCGGCAGGGACCGGATCCTTTATCACAATCTCAGTCTAGCAAGCCGCATCCCCCGCTCCAAGATAAAAAAAGCCGATCCTGTTGAACTGGAAACAAAGTTTGGGTTAATAACCGGCACTCTCGCTCCTATCCCATTCTCAACTGAAATTTCAGTGATCATAGATGAAACGATTTTGAAGTCTCAAGAAATATATTGCGGCAGCGGATCGATAAATAAAACAATCAAAATAAAAAGTTATGACTTACTTTGTCTTCCGCGGGTTTCATTCGCAAATCTTTGCCAATCTTTAAAATAAAAAGCAAGCCGGAGCGTGAGAACCATTTTTTCTCACGACCCGGCTTAGTTTTTTATGCATTTTAAAAATCGTTTCTGATCAAGCATTTTTACGCCGATTTTTTCCAATCATATTGATTTCTTTGGACAAATACCGGATTCGTTCCATGATTCTTTTAGCTTTTAGCGGTTCCTCTTCGCCGCGCTGAGAAACAGTCAGGTGTTCTTCCTCCAACTGTTTCATACTAAAGTTCGAAGAAAAAAATGTTGGTAATTGTTCCTGCATGCGGTACTGCAGGATGACACCTAAAATATCATCCCGGATCCAGCTGCTCAATGAGTCCGCTCCAATATCATCCAACATTAAAATAGGCGATCTTTTAACTGCGTCTAATTTTTCGCCTACATTATCCTGTTTGATCGACTGCTTCATTTCTACGGCAAAAGTGGGAAAATGAACTAGCGTTGAAACAAATCCGTCTTTAGCCAGTCTATGTGCGATCGCACCCAAAAGATAGGTCTTTCCGACACCAAATGAACCTTGGAGATACAAAGCTTTATGGAATCCCTTGGGGTCATGAGAATAACTATCTATAAAATCCAGCGCTTGCGACAGAGCTTCGCTCCGCTCAGAAGTGATCTCAAACTTTTCTAAAGTTGCTTCACGAATATCTTTAGGCATATCCATAGCTTTTACCCGTTCACGAATTTCATCCGCTTCTTTTTTTGCTAATAATGCCTCAGTTGGAACATAAGTCACATCAATAAAATGAAAATTCAACATCAATTTAGGTTCATAGCCGGGAGCGATCATGGTGGGATCTTTTAGTCGGAATTTTTTCTTTTCTTGAACAAATTCATATAATTTGGCATAGCTTTTAATGATATCATCATTCGTCAGTTTTTGCCTATTTTCATCAATGAAAAACCGGACATCTTTATCAGCCAACACTTCTTGGATCAAAGCTTCATACTTAGCGGTCATATCTTTGGATCTTAGAATTTTTGACATTTCCTTTCCCACATCTTCCATCAGCTATTCACCTTCTTTCATATTATTGGACAGTTTTTTAATTCTTGCTTCAAGTTTCGCTTTTTCGTTTGGAGACAAACTAGATTCTTCTTTCTGAGGATCATTGGCCCATTCTGGTAATGTTTCTTTACGAATATTTTTAGCGGTTCGTACACGTGACTGCTGTTTTTTTGTATTGCTTTCAGAAGCGGAGACCAATAAATCTTTGGCTTTTTTCATGGCTCCTTCCGGGGTATAGACTTTATTTTGAGCCCAATCATTCGCTATCGTATTGGCAAAACTTTGGCGGATCGTTGAATTTTCTTTTCCAACCAGAATATAATGGATCATTACATTGATCACACTATCAGGCAAACCGGATTGTTTGCGAATATTTTCAATGCACCAGCGTTCTTCCGGCGACACAAAACCATTCTTCTCTTCTTTGATCTCCCGAAGAAACTCTAAAGGCGCATACTGCTCGCTGACCAAAATCACCTGAACTTCGCCATCTGAAAAGCCTTCAAGTTTTAAACTATTCTTGCGAAATTGACTTTTCTCAGTTGGAGTTTCCAGCAGCTCGATCTCCTTATCAAGAGCGACTAACTTCTGTGGTTTCTTCTGATGATAATCACGAAGAACTTTTCCTTTTAGAGTCTTTTTAGCCACCTTGTTAGTAGCCGTATCAGCACTCTCATTGATATAGCCCAGCATGGCCAGCTCATCGATATTATATAACTGATGCAGAGAAAAAATCAGTTCTTTCAGTTCGGATTCAATTTGATTTTTGTCTACATATAATCCGTCCAACAACCCCATGAAAAAAGTCCAGTTAAAACTTTTATCATCCACGACCGGTTGTCTGGGTTCAACTAAATTAAGACTTGATCTGCTGCTTTCTAATATTTTCTCATATTGAGCCAGTTGAGCCGGCTGAAATTGGAATACATCCAGAAATTTTTTGGTTATCTCTAAAAATTCTTCCGTATTCACTTTGGGATTGGAAAATTTTTCCAGCAGGCTCTGATAGCGCCGCTCGCCGACTGCTTCGATTAGAAGAAGCGACAGAATTTCATCTTTAAAAAATGCGGCGGCGCTCAAAGGCGGCTGCAATTCGTACAAAAACCACGTTTGATTCCCATTTTTTTGTTTTTCATACGTACGTAATAGGCCGATCCCTTCTAATCTCAAGCGGCCTAAATACAATTTAGGCAGTTCTAAATTACAGGAAGTGATCAAGTCCGCATGCAGCATCGCAGCCGTTTCTGATTCAAAATCAGACAACTCGCTCCACATGGTCATATATAAAGAATAAGCTTCTTTTTCTATAATTGGCTGGTATAAAAAAGTAATCACTTTTTGATCGATATTAGTTAGCGGAGTGGCCATTTTTACACAATAACTGTCTTTAGGATGGATATGATCCCATGCTGATTCCAAAAAACGCCGCCTCCTTCTTTATGTATCTGCTTACTCATCCTTTTCTTTCTTATCGCCGGCTTTTTCAATGACTTCCTGCAGTTCATTTAAAAAAACGGTCATGTCTTTAAATTGACGGTAGACACTGGCAAAACGAATATAGGCGATTTCATCCAAATCAACTAAGTATTCCATGACATACTCGCCGATGACCGTTGTAGAAACTTCATTTTCGCCGAGACTGCGCACTCTATTTTCCACTTTATCAACGATTTTTTCCATTTGTTCCATGGCAATTGGCCTTTTTTCAGCAGACCGAATCAGTCCGCGCAAAATTTTATCACGACTAAATTCTTCCCGATCACCGTTTTTCTTAATAACAAGCAGAGGCGTCGCTTCAATTCTTTCAAAAGTTGTAAATCGATAACCGCAATTTTCACATTCCCTGCGGCGGCGAATAGCCCTGCCTTCATCAGCCGGACGACTATCCACAACTCGAGAATTATTATTTTGACATTTTGGACAATGCACGCTACTTCACCTTCTCTATCGCGATTTCCCGCTCTTTTTATAGGCTTAGTATAACATGAAATCAAATCAGTTGGTAGAAATGGTGCTGAATATTCTTTTTTTTCAAATTATGGATGGAATAATTGCTTTAATGGATATAATCAAACCGCTGTTGATCCAGCCATTTTTTTACTTGTTCTTTTGTCTCTTCGATCGAGCCGGAGTTGTCGATCACAAAATCTGCCCGAGCTTTTTTAGCTTCAATCGAAATTTGGCTGTTCATGCGTTTTATAGCAGCTTTTTTTGAAAGTTTGTTGCGTTCCATCAAGCGTTGTTCCTGTAAAAATTCCGGGAGGTAAACTAACATCACCTGATCTACTTCATCCTGATAATCCGCTTCGAACAATAACGGAATATCCACCACCACCAATGGAACTGCCTGGCTTTTTTTCTCTTGCACTGCGGTTTTGATCATTTTGCGTATCTCTGCATCTAAAAGTTCATCAAGAAGAACTCTTTTATCTGCATCTGAAAAAATGAGTTCCCCTAACTTTTTTCGATCTAAAGAACCATCTGAATATAGCACATCTTCACTAAACTCTTTGACAATTTTTTTAAGTCCATCGGTATTTGGTTCGACTACTTGTCGTGCGATCAAATCGGAATCAATCACCGGAAAGCCAAATTGTAAAAAAATCCGACTAACCGTACTTTTACCAGTGGCTATGCCCCCTGTTAGTCCCAATACATAGGTCATTTTACTTGCTCCTTACTTTAAAGCTTTTGACAACTTGGACAAAAATGAGTTCCGCGTTGTGCGACTTTGATTTTTTCGATCAATGTCCCGCAAACTGGACAAGGCGTCCCTTCTTTTCCATAAACATTTAAAGAAAGCTGGAATTTTCCGGCTTCTCCAAGTGCATTTAAGTAACTGCGCACAGTTGTACCGCCGGCCGCGACCGCCTGCTGCAGCACAGCTATGATTTGTTTTCTTAATAAAACGACTTCGGCTTTCTTCAGGCTGTCCGCCGCTCTTTCCGGATGGATCTTAGCTAAAAACAGTGCTTCATCCACATAGATATTGCCTAGTCCGGCTACCAGTGTCTGGTCCAGCAGCAATGGCTTGATGCTCTTATGATGTTTTTTCAGCTCACGCTGAAAAGCAGCCAGTTGAAAAGCGGTCAAAGTCGGCTCTGGTCCCAATTTTTTCAGCCCTGCATAATGAGAACTGCCGCCCTTTTCCACTAGAGCCATACGACCAAATTTGCGGACATCCTGATACCAAAGTTCGGAACCGTCAGAAAACTTAAAAACAACATGAGTGTGAGGAGCGATCGGTTCACTAGAAATATGAAATTCATATTTCCCTTCCATTCTCAAATGGGAGATCAATTCAAAATCAGTTAATTGAAAAATCAAATATTTCCCTCTGCGATCGATATGATTGATCCTTTCGCCTTTTAAGTCAGAGGTAAATTTGATTACGTCCGGCTGCTTGATGATTTTTGGCCAAAAAACAGAAACTTCTTTGATCGTCTTTCCTAAAACAAGCTGGCTAAGGCCCTTTCTAACAGTCTCAACTTCAGGAAGTTCTGGCATTCTCGATTCTCCTTCTCTTTAGATTTATTTAGCATCATACCAAGTAGCTCCATGATTGCTATCTGCTTTTAAAGGAACATTCAAGCTTACCGCATTTTCCATCACTTCAGTGACCAGAGCTTCCAGTAAAGCGATCTCTTGAGTCGGTGCTTCAAAAACGACTTCATCATGGACCTGCAATAACAAAGTGGCCTGCCATTTCTCCTGTTTTAAACGTTCCGAAATCTGGATCATAGCGATTTTCAAAATGTCGGCCGCCGTTCCCTGAATGGGTGTGTTGATGGCTGTCCGCTCAGCAAATGAACGCAAATTGTAATTGCGCGCATTGATGTCCGGCAAGTAGCGTCTTCTTTGATACAAAGTTTCAACATATCCCTTATCTTTGGCTACTCGTACAACATCCGTCATATATTCCCGTACTCCAGGATATTTTTCAAAATACGTATCAATAAATTTTTGGGCCTGTTTTCTTGAGATTCCCAAATTTTGCGACAATCCATAGTCGCTGATTCCATAAACGATCCCAAAATTGACAGCTTTTGCCTGTCTTCTCATATTTGGCGTCACTTGTTCAGCACGCTCGATCCCGAATACACGCATCGCCGTACTGGCATGAATATCCTGGCCTTCAATAAAGGCTTGTTTTAAATGCTCATCGTCAGAAATATGGGCCAATACCCGCAATTCGATTTGAGAATAATCCGAAGAAAAAATCTCCCAGCCTTTCTCTCTTGGCACAAAAGCCTGCCGCACTTTACGGCCTTCTTCAATACGAATCGGAATATTTTGCAGATTAGGATCTACCGAACTTAAACGGCCCGTTTGAGTCAATGTCTGAATATAACGAGTATGAACTTTTCCATCGGCCGGATGGATCACTTTTAAAAGTCCTTCCACATAAGTAGACTGAATTTTCATGATTTGCCGATAAGTCAGTATGTCTTCAATGATCGGAGCTTGCTCTTTTAGCTGTTCCAAAACATCGACCGCAGTTGAATAACCGGTTTTTGTCTTTTTGATCACCGGCAAATTCATTTTCTCAAAAAGGATGACGCCCAGCTGTTTAGGAGAATTCAAATTGAATTCTTCTCCGGCCTGCTCATAAATTTTTGTTTCAATTTCTTGCAACCGCACCGCAAATTCCTGTTTCATATGCTGCAGCCGAGCCGCATCGACCCGTATGCCGGTAATCTCCATGTCAGCCAAAACAAAGGCCAGCGGCAGCTCCATTTTATAATAAAGTTTTTCTTGTCCAGTCTCTTTTAAATCCTTTTCAAAACGTTCAGCTAAATAATTGACGGCTTGTGTTTTTCTTGCCAAATGTACTTGGAAGACACTTTCATCACTAGGAAGTCCTTTTTTGACCCCTTTTCCATAAACGGCTTCATCAGACTCGATTTCTGAAAAATCATATTGCCGTGCCACTTCAGCTATATCTTCATTTTTATTATTCGTGTCTAGTATATACGACGCTAAGAGAACATCAAATTCAACCTGACGCAACGTGATTTGATAACGAGAAAGCGCCACATAGGTTCTTTTGCAATCATATACTTTTTTCGTCATTTTTTTATCTTCCAGCCATGCTTTGAACCGGTCATCTGAAAGAATCGAATCCCCTTGAGCCACATAGATCTCCGTTTGATTTCCCCAGGATATTCCAACAATATCAGCCGTATGATAATTATCCTCCAACATTTCCACGTGCAGAGCCATATTGTCAGAAAACATAGCCTCTGTTGCCTCGCCTTCTACTAAATGATAGTTGACTGTTTTTAGCGGTTCAGTCTGTGCGGCGACTTCTTTTATATCCAATTTTTTCAAAAATGATTGAAAATCCATTTCTTTGTAAAATGGAATCAATTTTTCTAAATCTTTCCCGGAATAAACGAGTGATTCTACCGTGACAATGATGGGAGCAGTACAATTGATCGTGGCTAATTTTTTACTTAAAAATGCCGGTTCCTTATCTTGAATCAAGTTGTCTTTCATTTTACTTGGTTTGAATTCATTTATATGCTCATAAACCCCTTCTACAGAATGATATTCTTTCAAAAGCTTGATCGCTGTCTTTTCCCCGATTTTTGTTACTCCCGGTATATTATCAGAAGCATCTCCCGCCAACCCTTTCATGTCAATGACTTGCTGCGGAAGCAGACCATATTTCTCCATGATATGAGCCGGTGTATAAGATTCTATATCACTGACTCCTTTAACAGTCACTTCTACCTTGATATTGTCAGAAGCCAGCTGGGTCAGATCCTTATCTCCCGATAAAACGACTACATCAAAAATTTCCGGGTCGACTTTTTTTGCTAAGGTACCAATAATATCATCCGCTTCATACTGATCTAATTCATAGTATTTGATCCCTAATCCGATCAAAAGTTCCCTTATATAGGGCATCTGCTCTTTAAATTCGCCGGGTGTTTTGGAACGTCCCGCCTTATAATCTTCATAAAACTCATGACGAAAAGTAGTTTTTCCAGCATCAAAGGCGACTAAAACATGGGTCGGCTGTTCCTTTGTCAAAACATTTTCAATCATCGTATTAAAAGCATAAATCGCATTTGTGTGCAATCCATTTCTATTTTTAAAACGTTCCATGGAATTATGCAAGGCAAAAAATGCTCTAAAAGCTACACTATTCCCATCGATCAGTAATAATTTTTTTTTCGTCATGGTCAGTCTCCGTTTCTTAGAATAGTTACTCCTCTATTTTAACAAATATAACGTTGAATTCATAATGATATCAGCCGTTTTACCGAAGAATATTTCGTAGCAGCGAAACACGGCCAAAAATATTCCATTTAGTTTAATAACTGTTGTAAGATCATGAGATTGGCATGATTATTTCTCCTTTTCACTGCTGATGAATAAGGATCATGGATAAAAAACCCAGGATTTTCTTCACCGCATATGTCGGCACCAACCACTTCATGATTTTTTTTTAACCAATTTAAAATCCTCAGCAGCTCAGCCATCCTCATAGTTCCCTGATCCCAATTCGTTGAAACCTCACTCTTGGATAAAACATCTTTATCAATACTTATATAGACAGCTTCGTTCCCGCAGCAAAGAGACAGCTCCTTTAAAAAAAACGGATCCCCAACAGTGGAACTTTCTTTAAAAATTTTGATTTTAGCTCTTTCTTCCATGGGGAAATGAACAGACAAAGCCGGGTCGACTCCTATCATGATCACTTTCTGCAAATTAGTTATTTTTTCTAAAGAAGTCGTGACCCAAGATCCGCAAGATAAAATATTTTCAGCCGGATTTGCTAAAGCATCTGTATGATGGTCAAACAAAACCAGGGTAAATGGCTGTCCAATAAAAGATAACAATGCTTGCGTGATGTAATGATAGTTGCCGCTGCCTAAGTAATTTACAGCCGGATGAAGCTGGTTTGCCAAAACCTGCCGTATAGTTTCAAATGTCTTTGTTTCACAGTAGCAATAAGTGCCTTGCAGCTGCCGAAAATCTATTCATTGATACGTGAGATCCTGATAAAAGTCCTGATTGCAATAAATATCGTTCAAGGCTAAAATATTGACTGATTGAAACATGACTGCCACCTCCTCCTATAAAATAAAAACTTTTACTAAACATAAAGTGATCCTCAGTAAAAAACATTCTATTTCCAGCTTACCCGCACTCTCCTGATTCAAGCATAACTCCGATGAGATCTTCCGGCAACTTTTATTTTGAAAAAACGTTCAGCCTAACTAACCATACCTTATGTCATTTTGGATGGTTTTTTTTATTAAGTAATATAAATGAATGGATCCTTAATTTAAGTATGTTCAATTTGGCCTATAGATTCAATGCCCCTGCGAGATTGACTGTCTTTACTTCTGTCTACTATAAAAAAAACAGCAGTGCGGCACCACTGTCGTGGGTTTACACTGCTGAATCTTAGGATGTTTGACAGAGAATCAAAATCAATTCTTGCTGCCGAAAATTCTCAAAAAGGCTAAAAACAAATTGATAAAGTCAAGATAAAGCGTCAGCGCACAATAAACGGCGATCCCGGAAAGACCGGATTCTTCGCCATAGTGATAATAAATTTTTTTGATTTTTTGATGATCATAAGCGGTCAATCCGGAAAAAATCAGAACGATCAGAATACTTAACAGTAAATCCACCGGTGAGCTCTTCAGTAAAAAGACATTTAAGAATGTGGCGATGATCACACCGATCAATGCGGAAATTCCAGCCTGGCCGATCCCGCTTAAATCTTTCTTGGTTCTGGTTCCTACTACAGCCATTGCACCGTAAGTAACTGCTGCCGAAGCAAAAGCATAAGCAATCGTATTTATATTATACATCGCTAAAGTGACCGAAAGCGTTAGACCATTCAAAACGGAGTAAACAATAAATCCACTGACTGCCAGAGTTGGATTTTTCAAGGCTTTGGTACTCAGAAAAATAACCAGTGCAAATTCAGCGATCCAAATGCCGTAAAAAGCAATTCGATTGTAGGCAAAGAAACTTACTACCTGATAGAGATACTGATCGATCACAACGTAAGAAGTCAGCGCACTGATGGCGATACCGATTCCGAGGATCCCATAAACTTTAGCAAAAAAACCGGCCACTCCTGCGGTAAGTTTCGCATTAGGCTGTCTTTGTTCCATATTATTCATTTCATTCATCACTTGTTTCCTCCTTCAATTCTTCTAGATCTTCTATTTTTAGTTGAGGCGGCTGTACCATGATCATGGCATCCAAAACACGTTCTTCTTTAGAATTTACTGCTTCAACAGATATCATGATGACTTCTTTTCTGTGATCCACTTTAATGACCTTCAACTGAAAAGTCAAAGTCTCATAATGATAGACAGGTTCAATAAAGTTTATAGAGAAATTGACAATATTGGAACCCGGGCCGGGCAAATGCTTCGAAACAGCACTGGTAATGATCCCAATCAGCATAACTGTAGGCACTATAGGCTTTTCAAACTCTGTTTTTTTCGCATAATCATGCTGAATGTAGAGCGGGTTGGCATCATTAGTCAATCCCAAATATAATAATAATTCATTATCTTCAATGGACTCGGTCAAACTTAACGTCTCACCCTCTTCGATACTATCAATAGTTTTCCCTAATTTTCTGGGCTTGCCTATCATAATAGAAAAACCACCTCCGCTATTTCTTTTCTTTATTGTATCAAATCTTAAAAAAAGCGCAAGTTAAGTACTCTCAACAGCTAAAAAAATTTAGACTTAACTAATTTATTGAACACAACATATTCTTTTTTCAGGTCTACTTTAACAACCTCATAACCTGCATTTAACCAGCCATAAGCGCCTTTTTCCGGATGCTTATAGTCATTGGCCCACCAATCATTAGAAATTTTAGCAGATTTCGGCAATCCAGAGTGCGGAAAAAGAATCTCATCAAACTGAGTAAACGTCAGGGTTACTTGCGAGCCGCCATTTAATTTAAAATAAGAGGTCAGCAAATCATATTTTTTAAGCCGATATTTTTTTTTATGCGCAATCATTGGATTTTCCTCCCCTGCTGCTTTTAACTATCTTCATTATCGCATAAAAGCAACAGGTTGCAACAAAAAAGCTGTCAAATTCTTGCCAAAGAGCCTATTTCTCTGCTACATTTCTTTTGACTTGCTTATCTGTTTTTTTCAGAGCAGAACGCTCCGCATAAAAATGCCAATCGATTTTACGTGCTTGACACCAGGTCACCAGCGGATCATAAAAAACCAGGTCTGTATACTCTAACTCAGAAATATTTTTCCTCCCTAAAAGCGTCAACAACGTCTTTAAACTTTCTTTCCAAGACTCAACTTCTTTGATCGTTTCATTGACTCCTCTGGATAAAATCAAATGTAAAAATTGACCCGACAGACCTACCGCCTTCGCACCGAGCGCATAGGCTTTGATCATGTCCATTGGCGACTTGATCCCGCCAGAGGCAAGGATCTCTAATTGATTTTTATAAGAAGCCGCCTCAAGCAAAGAAATGGCTGTGGATTGTCCCCATTCTTGAACAAAGGAATAATTCTGATCCGCTCTGCGTTCATTTTCAATCGCGGCAAAATTGGTCCCTCCGCGGCCGCTGACATCGATCGTTTGAACACCGATATTTTTTAACTGTTGGATGGTTTCTCTGCTCATCCCGAAGCCAACCTCTTTTACAATCACCGGCACCCCAACATGGGCAACGATTTTTTCAATATTCTCGAGCCAATGACTAAAGTCGCGTTCGCCTTCTGCCATGAGGAGCTCTTGCGGCGCGTTCACATGGATCTGCAAGGCTTGTGCCTGCAAGAGTTCCACTGCGATTTTGGCGTTCTCTAAGGAGTGTTCTGCCCCCAAATTTGCAAATACGACTCCTTTGGGATTCATTTTTCGAATGATTTGAAAGCTTGGTTTTACTTGCTCATTTTTGATCGCTGCATTGATCGATCCAGTTGCCATAGCCAGATTGGTTTCCCTGGCAACTATAGCCAGATCTCGATTGATCGCTGCAGTTTTTGTACTCCCGCCAGTCATTCCGTTAATAAAAAAAGGAGTTTCTAAATGCAATTTTGAAAAAGAAGTCCCTAATTGTACTTCCGACTGTTTTATCTGCGGTAAAGAATGGTGCACAAACCTGATCGCATCAAAATCGTTAGGTGAAGACTCCTGATATAATTTTTCAGCCAATTTGACATGTTCATCTTTACGTCTGCCTATTTGATCCAATTTCGTTCTCCTCTCAATAAATAATACTTTCTTGTTCATGGCTCATGGTATATACCTGTAAGGGCAGATCAACGATCCCAAAGGTTTGCCACTGATCGACCAGAGACTGTACTTCGTCCCCATGGTCTAAAATGACGATTCCGCAATCTCCGCCGCCGGCGCCGGAAGATTTAGCTGAACCATTATATTTGCAAGCGATCTTGCAAAGCATTTGCAGCGCCGGCGTTTCGATCTGAATTCCGCTTTTATCAGATAATTTCTGCAAAAGCTTGCGATTAGCCTGGATCCCATTTTTGATTGAATCTAAATCCCCCTTTTGAAAAGCCTGGATCATGTGGTTCACACAATCTTTGCTGGCAGCTAAAAACTGAGTGTAAAAGCCATTCATTTTTGCTTGTTCTTCTTTCACTAAATCAACTAAATGAGTCGTCGAAGCAGGAATCCCTGTCCAGCCTATCAACAAGTGCAGCCTTTCCGGCGGCTGCAGGGGTTGGATCATCAGCTTTGGCCAGGGGGTGTTTAGTAGCTTTTTAAGCGGCCATTCTTTTTGTTTTGCCAATACCCAATCCCGGTCAAAACAAGAATAAGCCAGCCAGCCACCATAAGTGCTGGCAGCCAAGTCTCCAAAAGAACCATTGCTTTTGATGGAAAGGTGAGCCAAAGCCGCTAATTTATAAATGGTTTCTGCTGAACAGACTACCTCATAAAAATCAAGCAAAGCCTTAATGGTCGCAACAGTTACTGCACCGCTGGAACCTAAACCATATTTTTTCCCTTCCTGATTATCCAGTTCACTTAAAACTTCTAAATCAAAAAAATGAAGATTTTTCCCTAGTTCCATTAAATATTTTTCAGTGATCGCCATTGCCTCAGTAATGTAGGCAAACGGATTTTCTCTTTCATCAATCATTAATTGTCCGTTTTTCCTAGTCCAGGGAACAGCTAAACCGCCATATTGACTAGAACGAATACTCCCGCTGTTCTCTGCTTTACATAATCTTATCTTGATAAATTGATTTAAAGCAACAATTATTGCCGGATGATCCGGTTCTAAAACGGCATACTCTCCCGCAATATACAATTTGCCTGGTGCGCTCGCTTCGATCACAATAATTTTCCCTCTTTTCCTACATAAAAATGATAGCGACTTGATAGAAAACTCAATGAGCTTGCCACTCTTCTTCTGATAATAATTTCATATCCGGACCAACACCGGATATGATTATTTTTTCAGTATCAAACTCTTCCAGCAAGGCTTCTCTGATTTTTTCAGTGTCAGAATACTGGCAGAGGATCTTCACATTGGGACCAGCGTCCATTGTAGTATAGCATAGGATACCCTCATTTCGTAGTTCGGCAGCTTTTTGCAGCACACGGATACTATCCGGCTCAAAATAGCAGATAGGCGGCAGCGCTCCGAACATCATGCCATGCATTTTCATTGAGTTTGATTCTGTGAGCCAACCAAGTTTTTCAAAGTCATGATTCTTTATGGCAGAACGCATAGCAATCAGATCCTCTTCCGCACTCTTTACCCAGGCAGAATAAAATGGTGAAGTCGCTGCCGTTCGTCTCATCCCTTCCCGGCTGGATAACTTCTTCTTTTTTTTGTTGATAGCAACGATCACCATCCCAATGTCCCAGTTGCCGGCGTCGATAGGGATCGCAAAACTATCAGAATTTTTTGTTCCCTTCTGCCATTCAACGAAACCGCCGAAAATGCTTCTGGTCGCACTCCCGCTGCCGCGTCTGGCATAAGTGGAGAGGACCCGGCCGGATAAATCGAGTCCAATCGCCTGATTGGCCGCCCCGGCCAATGCAGCAAAGGCGGAAGCGGAAGAAGCCAGTCCCGCCGCAGTAGGAACATGATTATAGCTTAAAACTGCAGCATAACTTTTCACAGCACCGGCCTGTCTAAAAAGATCAAGAAAATCAGTTATCTTATCGGTCTCTTTTTTTTCTTGTTTTTCCTCATTTAACCAAAAAGAATCCCGGGTCAGCGTTTCATCAAAGACAACCTTAGTATCTGTATAAAAAGCATCCAGAGTTAAAGAAAGACTGCCGTTCATTGGCAGAAATAATTTTTCATTTTGTTTTCCCCAATATTTGACTAGCGCTATATTTGTGTGTGCTCGGGCAATCCCAACTTTTTTCATGATATTCCCCTCATTTCATAGATCCATGTTGCACGTGCCCCGGCCAGAGTCAGCTCAAGACAAATTTCTTCAGCTTTCTTTCTATCGGAAGCTAAAGCGATCATACAGCCGCCGCGGCCGCCGCCGGTCAATTTTGCCCCTAAGGCCCCTGCCGAATCGGCTGTTTCAATCAAATGATCCAGCTCATAACTTGAAACATCGAGCTCTTTTAGTAATTTTTGCCCTTCACTCATTGCCTTTCCTAATGAAGCGGCATCATTTTTTTCAAGAAATCCACGTGACCTTTTAACCAAATCACCAATATTGTCCAGATTTTTTTGATAATATTCAGCTTTTGATCCCCGTATTTTTTCTGCAACACTGGCTACAGCCGCTTTGGTCTGTCCTGTTTTTCCAGTGTCGCCAACCACTAGTACTGCGTCCAAATTTAAAGTTAAAGGACAAAATTCTTTTCCTTTGATAAAATATAAAGGAGTCTCTTCACTGGTCATTAGGGCATCCAGGCCGCTTGGATTCCCATGAGCAATGGTCTCAGCGGCAGCAACTATCGTTAATAGTTTTTTTTTCGACAGCTTCCTGCCAAAATAATTATATAGCGCGCGAGTCAACGCGACGGCAACTGCCGCACTTGAACCCATTCCCCGCTCAGCTGGAATACTGCTTTCAATTTTGATTTTCAATTTTGCTGATTGCTGATTTAAATCCGTCAAAACAAGTTCCGCTACTTTTCGCAAGCTCTCCAATAATTCCGGCATCTTTGCTAAAACACCTGAATAAAAAGCACAATCGATCGTTGGTTCACCAGAAGTTTCGGTTACCGTTACTTCCATTTTCGTTGCCGGAAAAGGAAAGGCAATAGCAGGCTGCCCATAAACCACCGCATGCTCTCCCATTAATATGATTTTTCCGTGAGCAAAGCCCCGGCCGATCTTTATTTCTTCCATTCCACAAACACCCAATTCTCTTTCCCATTTTTTAAAAAATTAAAATAAAGCGACAATAAATGGAGCCGCATATAATGTCATAAATTGGATCCCATAATTAACGCCTAAACGGTTTAACGTTCCACATGCCAAGCTGATCAAAAGGATCCCAAAAATATTGATCAGGCCGGCATCCATATAGGCCAGTAAAAAAACAAGAGCTATAAATAAAGCCAGAATAGCTTCATGCGGGATTTTTTTTAAAACAAAAACAGTAATACGTACAGCATAGCGCATAGAGATCCAGTAAACCACTAAAATCGCGATCAAACTGCCCAGAATAAAAGCGGTCGTCAGGCTGCTTCGACTAAACTGATTGGTGATCGTATTCCCCATAGTAAAAATAGGCGGAGCCTCAAAAAAGGCGGCCCCAGGCCCAATCGCAGCAGGAGCTAAAGGAATTCCCAATGCGACAATGCAAATCACTAATCCAGACATATAGGTGCTTTGTGCCAGCGCGCTCATCACCACTAACGTCGTTTCGGCTCTCTGCCGGACTTTTTTTTCGTGTTTGCCGACTAGCTCCCCAAACAGAATGATCAATCCGACTGGACTCAAGACAAAAAGAAAACAGGAAACAAACGAAGCCAGACTGCTTCCTATCACTTCATTTGTTGTTAAAACATTCAATGGATTTAAACTTTCCTTCTCTTCTGTCAAAGCCGGCAGCCAGGTTTTTTTCTCCAAATTTGTCTGCAGTTTTTCCCGCTCTTTCTTTACAAATAAAGAAAGCAGCGAAAGTAATAAGGGAGCGACGGTGATCCCTAAAAAGAAAGAAGTTGTGATCGTCTTCTCTTTTGGCACGACACCAAGATCCCAGTATAAAACCCGCAACCCCTGAAAAAGCAGAGCCAAAGGTATGATGCTGATCAGTGATATCCCTTTAGCTTTGCTGATCAGTGAAAGAAAAACTGCGCCGAAAATAAACAACCAGGAAGCATATCCCTTGATCGTCTCCGCAAAAGGAGCCATAAAATTAGCGATAAGCAAACTAGTCGTTAAGGAAATCAAGACGCCCAGCATGCTTGCGACAGCGGCTTTTTTTATCCCTAGAGCGGTGAGGCCCTGCTCCTTTAATAACAAGGCTTGTTCAACTATCGGCGTTGCCAGGACACCTCCCGGAAGTCCGACGATCAGTGCCGGCATAATGTTCATCAAACCTAAAGTCACAAAAGCGGCCACAAAAAAAGTTAGAACAATGATAGGCTTGATTCCGCCAAGAATCAAGGCCAACGAGACAGGCATCAAAACAGATGTTTCATCAGTACCTGGTATAAACCCTATAAAAGTATATAAAACGGCAGCTCCTATTGCGGCGGCAGCCATTTCAACTAAAAGCGAAAATTCCATATTTCCCCCTTCTTAAAGCATTTTTTCATTTTTTTCTTCTTTTAAGATCCTTTTGGGCTTAATTAAAAAGGTATTTAGTAAAAAAGCCAGGATGGCTCCAGTCAATCCAAATAAAAGCTGTTGACTCGAACTATCTTTATCTGCTAGAAAAAAACCAATCATTGTAAAAAGCAAAGAAAAAAAAATGGAAATCACCAAATCTTTTGATCCAACCTTGTCTCCCCAAATTTCAAGAATTTCTCGCCTTTTTTCCACACTTTCACCTCCTCGTAAATTTTTTAATATTTATCTAAATATACCCATTTATTAGCCTGCTAAAAAAGTCATTGATTTTTACTACAACTGATTTTCATTCTCAATTAAAAAGCAAAAAAAACTACCATAATCAGATTACAACATTTTTATCCAAATATCTAAACAATTTGCTCACTCTTTATAAATTCTTATCTGATTTCCATTCTTTGAATCATGCATAAATCAATTTCCATTCAACGACGGCCGGCTTTTCTTGCGCAATTCTTCTGAATTACGTATACTTTATACATAGAAATTTAAGGAGAAAAATATGCTAGACAGCTATATGACTATAAAACAAGATGGGCAGCATGAAATGGAGATTAAAAAATCAAAATTTATTTGTTTTTTTTCTCGGGTCGATTCAGAAGTTTCGGCCAAAAATTTTATTCAACTCAAAAAGAAGGAGCATTGGAAAGCAAACCACAATTGCAGTGCATTTATCGTAGGAGCAGAAAAAATCACCCAGCACAGCAGCGATGACGGCGAACCCAGCGGGACGGCGGGTACTCCTATGCTAGAAATACTGAAGAAAAAACAGCTGAGCAATGTTGTCGTCGTCGTTACCAGATATTTTGGCGGAACAAAACTCGGTACTGGAGGATTGATCCGTGCTTACAGTCATGCAGTTTCTGAAACAATAGATATGATTGGACTAGTCAAAGGACAACGGCTTCAAGAGATCACCATTGAATTACAGTATTCGCTGCTTGGAAAACTGCAAAATTTTTTAGAACATTCTGCTTATCTAGTCAAAGACACTATCTACACAGAAAAAATCTGTGTGACCTGTATGATCGCCCCAAAGGACAATCCGCAATTTCAAACAGAAATCTTAAACCTTTTAAATGGACAATGCCAATTTGTCTTAGGGACTTTTTCCTATTTTGAAACATCTTATTGACAGATAAGTTCGATTAAAGTAAGGGGGCCTTACCCATCCTAACAAAAAAATAAAAAATCTGCCTTGCTGACCTCCCCTGCAGAAATGAGGAGGAATCAGTCAATAACAGACTTTTTTATTTGATCTACTATCTACTTACTCTACAGAACTTTCTTTAGATATTGTCCCGTGTAACTCTCAGAGACTTGCGCCACTGACTCAGGAGTCCCAGTAGCAACGATCATGCCCCCGGCAGCTCCGCCTTCCGGGCCTAAGTCGATCACATAGTCGGCTGTTTTGATGACATCAAGATTGTGTTCGATCACCAGCACGGTATTCCCTGCATCGACTAAACGTTCCAATACCTTCAGCAAATGAGCAATATCTTCAGAATGCAAACCGGTCGTGGGTTCATCCAGAATGTAAAAACTTTTACCGGAAGATTTTTTATGCAGTTCGCTGGCTAGTTTCATTCTTTGCGCTTCGCCGCCAGAAAGTGTAGTGGCCGGCTGTCCCATGGTTACATAGCCTAAGCCCACATCTACGATCGTCTGTAATTTGCGCTGGATTTTGGGGATCTGCTGGAAAAACTCGACAGCATCGGCAACGGTCATATCCAAAACATCAGCAATGTTTTTCCCTTTATACCGAACCTCCAACGTTTCTGAATTATATCTTTTCCCATGACAAACTTCGCAAGGAACATAAATATCCGGCAGAAAATGCATTTCAATTTTTATAATGCCGTCTCCTTTGCAAGCCTCGCAGCGTCCGCCTTTCACATTAAAACTAAATCTTCCCTTCTGATAACCTCTGATTTTCGCTTCTGTCGTTCGTGCAAACAAATCCCGAATATCATCAAATACACTTGTATAGGTCGCCGGATTGCTTCTGGGTGTCCGGCCAATAGGACTTTGATCGATATCAATAATTTTTTCTATTTTTTCATAGCCGGAAATGCTCTTATATTTTCCAGGTTTATGTGAATTGCGATTGATTTTTTGTGCCAATGCTTTTTTTAGGATCTGATTGACTAGCGTGCTTTTCCCAGAACCGGAAACTCCTGTTACAGCCGTAAAAGTCCCTAAAGGAAAATCAACATTGATATTTTTAAGATTATTTTCAGCAGCACCTTTGATTGTGATTTTTTTGCCATTTCCCTTGCGCCGCTTGTTTGGAACAGGTATTCTTCGCTTTCCGGATAAATACTGACCCGTTAAGGAGTCAGGATTCGCGGCAACTTCAGCCGGGGTACCGGCGGCAACGATTTTTCCACCCAGTTCGCCTGCTCCGGGACCGATATCTATCAAATAATCCGCACTCATCATGGTTTCTTCATCATGTTCTACAATGATCAGCGTATTCCCGAGATCTCTCATCTTCTTCAAAGATTCGATTAAACGGGCATTATCCCGCTGATGCAAACCAATGGACGGCTCGTCTAAAATATATAAAACACCAGATAAATTTGAACCGATTTGTGTAGCTAAACGTATTCTTTGCGCTTCTCCGCCCGATAAAGTACCGGAAGCGCGGCTCAACGTCAAATACTCAAGACCCACATTTTGTAAAAAAGTCAGACGATCCCTGACTTCCTTTAAAATAGGTTTCGCAATCATCGTTTCACTCGAGCTCAGTTCTACATTTTCTATGAAGTTTAAGGCATTGCTAATAGTCAAATGGCTCAACTCGCCAATATTCGTCCCGGCTACTTTTACTGATAGGGCTTGAGGATTCAATCTTAGACCATGACAAGTTTGGCAAGGCAGTTCAGTCATATAAAGACGCATTTGTTCACGAGTAAAGTCGCTGCTGGTTTCATCGTATCTGCGGGCAATATTTTTCAAAACACCTTCAAAAGGAACCTCTACATCTCTCACGCCGCCAAAATCATTTTCATAGTGAAACTTGAACAACGCTCCATTAGATCCACTCATTATCAGATCCTGATCCTCTGGTGATAGTTCTTCATAGGGAGTGTCCAAATCAATATGGAATGTATGACACGCCTGCTCCAGCATTTGCGGATAATAGTTAGAGCTGATCGCATTCCAAGGGATGATTGCTCCCTTCCGCAATGTTTTAGTTGCATCAGGGATCACTAAATCGATATCCACCTCTAATTTTATCCCTAAACCGTCACAGTCCGGACAGGCTCCAAACGGAGCATTAAAAGAAAACAATCTTGGTTCTAATTCTCCCACCGTAAAACCGCAATAAGGACAGGCATAGTGTTCGCTAAATAATATTTCTTCCTTGCCGATCACATCGACCAGCGCATAGCCGTCTGCTAACCGCAGAGCAGCCTCGAAAGAATCAAAAAGACGTGAACGGATCCCTTCCTTAACAACGATTCGGTCGACAACTATTTCAATTTGATGTTTTAAATTCTTTTCCAGCTCAGGAACTTCGGAAATATCATAGGTCCCGCCATCCACTCTGACACGGACATACCCTTCTTTTTTGATCATTTCAAATACTTTTTTATGCTGACCCTTTTTTCGCACTACTACTGGTGCCAGTATTTGAATACGCGTCTTTTCAGGAAAATCCAAAACTCGATCAACCATCTGCTCAACGGATTGGCTGGAGATCTCCGTTCCATCATTCGGGCAAATCGGATGCCCCACCCGCGCATACATCAACCGCAGATAATCATTGATTTCAGTGACCGTTCCGACTGTCGACCGCGGATTTTTGCTGGTCGTCTTTTGATCAATAGAGATAGCCGGACTCAACCCATCAATACTATCCACATCGGGTTTGTCCATCTGTCCCAAAAATTGCCGGGCATAGGCAGAAAGGCTTTCAACATATCGACGTTGTCCTTCAGCATAAAGAGTGTCAAAAGCTAAAGAACTTTTTCCTGATCCCGAAAGTCCTGTCATTACCACCATTTTGTCTCTGGGTATCGTCACATCAATATTTTTTAAATTATGTGCTCGCGCACCGTGGATCACAATTTTATCATTTACCATAAAGTATCTACCTCAGTATTTCTTCGAAAATCATGGATGAAATCCTAGCTGCTTGCCTTTAATTCTAATAATGTATCTCTCAGAGCAGCTGCCTTTTCAAAGTCCAAAGCTTTTGCAGCTGTCTTCATTTCTTTTTCCATATTCACTAACAACTCTTGTTTTTCCTTATAAGATAAGTCCTGATAACTTCTCTTCACTTGATTTTCATCGACATCTTCAGCAGCCTTCGTGATGCTGATCAAGTCGCGAATTTCCTTAATGATCGTTTTCGGTGTAATGCTGTGTTCTTGATTATAAGCCTCTTGTATGGAACGTCTCCGTGAAGTTTCACCGATCGCCTTTTCCATCGAATCCGTTATTTTATCCGCATACATGATCACTTTTCCATCTACATTCCGCGCCGCCCGCCCCATCGTCTGGATCAAAGAACGCTCGCTTCTCAAGAATCCTTCTTTATCTGCATCGAGAATAGCTACCAAAGAGACCTCCGGCACATCCAATCCTTCTCTTAATAAGTTGATCCCAACTAATACATCAAACTCGCCTAACCGCAGATCACGAATGATCTCCGTTCGTTCCAATGTTTTGATATCACTATGCAGATATTTTACTATGATCCCTAATTCCTTTAAATAATCTGTTAAATCCTCTGACATTTTTTTGGTTAACGTGGTGATAAATACTCGCTCATGCTTATCAGCGCGCAGGTTGATCTCACCAACCAGATCATCTATTTGTCCCATGATAGGCCGAATTTCAATGACCGGATCAAGCAATCCTGTCGGTCGGATGATTTGTTCAATGACTTCATCCGTTTTCTCGTATTCATAGGGGCCCGGAGTCGCGGATATATAAGAAATCTGGTGGACATGCTTTTCAAATTCTTCGATTCGCAACGGCCGGTTATCCAATGCGCTTGGCAGTCTAAATCCATAGTCGACCAGCATTTGTTTACGGCTGCGATCGCCCTTGTACATTCCGCGTACCTGCGGCATGGTCACATGCGATTCATCCACAAAGATCTGAAAATCATCCGGGAAAAAGTCCAGCAGGGTATACGGCGGTTCGCCTTCTTTTCGGCCATCCATATGTCTGGAATAATTTTCGATCCCGGAACAATAACCCATCTCCCGCATCATTTCAATATCATAATTTGTTCGCTGTTCCAGCCGCTGCGCCTCGATAAGCTTATTCTCTTGGCGTAATACCTTTAAGCGATCCTCCAGCTCTGTCTGAATATTGGCGATCGCCTGTTCCATATGCTCTTCATTCGTTACAAAATGGGTCGCCGGAAATATAGCCACATGCTCACGATCGGCAATGATCTCGCCAGTTAAGGCATTCACTTCGCGTATCCGCTCAATTTCATCTCCAAAAAACTCGATTCTCAATGCTTCTTCGGCTCTTGATGCCGGAAAGATCTCTACCACATCTCCGCGTACACGAAACTTGCCTCGCTGAAAATCGATATCGTTGCGTTCGAATTGAATATCTACCAGTTGATGCAGCAAGCCGCTCCGATCCATTTCCATCCCAGCTCTTAACGAAACCACCTGATCGTAATATTCATCCGGATTCCCTAATCCATAAATACACGAAACTGAAGCAACCACGATCACATCGTTGCGCTCAAGCAGTGAGCTGGTGGCTGAATGTCGTAATTTATCTATTTCATCATTGACACTGGCATCTTTTTCAATATAAGTATCACTGGAAGGAACATAGGCTTCCGGTTGATAATAATCATAATAACTGACAAAATATTCTACTGCGTTATTGGGAAAAAACTCTTTGAATTCCCCATATAGCTGTCCAGCTAGAGTCTTATTATGAGCGATGATCAATGTAGGCTTATTGATCTGCTGGATCACATTAGAAATGGTGAACGTTTTACCAGTACCCGTTGCCCCTAATAATATTTGAGCTTTCTTTCCGGCCCTGATATTTTTGACCATTTTTTCGATCGCTTGCGGCTGATCGCCACTAGGTTTATATTTTGAAACAAGTTCAAATTTTTGGGAATCATCTCGGATAATCACACTAGTTCCCTCCTCTTAAAATTCTAAGAATTCTTCAAAAAAATAGGAAAGCCGCTGCTCTCCTTTTCTACATTAATATTTTATCATAGGGAACATATTTTCGCCAGTTATACGTTTTATTTTAATCTTTTGTTCCCTTTTTTAAAACTATTTTTTAAAATGTCTACTAGTACTATTATAATTTTTGGGTGTATAGTTATCAAGAGAGTGAAAAAAGAAAAAGGAGAAAGATAAGTGAAGAACGGATTAATTATTTTTTTAAATGAAGAAAAAGAATCTGCTTTCAAACTTTTCAAAGTTTTAAGCGATACTCAATCAGATACACACTGGGAAATGGCCGCGATCTCAAAAGCAGCGGACATTTTAGCTCAAAATGATCAAATAACTGTTCTATATTATTTGCCGCTGGCAAAAAACAAACGAAAAGAAACTTTAGAAAAATGTATCAGCCATCCATAATTCATTTTATTGTCCGATGAAGCACTGAAAAAATTATTATCCGGCAGCAAAAAAGCGGAAGGACAAAGTGAAAAAAATTTCGAGATCCCTAAGAACAAAGTATCCTTTTCAAGAAAAATACCTTTGATAATTGGACTTCTTCTGCTGATTTTCATCCTGATCCTCACTTGTTTTTTCCTTTTTAACAGCCGCTAAACCTGCACTGCATATCCCAAAAAAAAGCTGAATGAACTGTTTCAGCTTGTGAGCAAAATAGGCACTGGGAACAAAGACGCTTTTGGTCTTTGCGACAAGTGATCTTTTTGCCGAAACAAGCTAGTTCATTCAGCTAGATCCAGAAAAGCTGAATGAGGCATATAAGACTTTGAGCCATAGTGATTAAAAAATTTTAGTGAGGCAGGGCCACACGATTTTTTACTGAACTATGGCCGATAAGTCTGCCTCATGAAGCTGGATCCAGAAAAGCTGAATGAGGCATATAAGACTTTTAGCCATAGTGATTGAAAAATTTTAGTGAGGCACACAAATATCCTGAATTTAAAAAGGCAGAAAAACAAAAGTTCCCTTAAAAATAGCAGTAAGGAGCTGTAAATCCTCAAAATTTCAAATAATAAGATAAAGCGGCTAGAGAAGATCTCTAGCCGCTTTATCTGATTTTTTTTAATCTATAAGAAGGACCGTTACAGCTAAAAAATCAACTTATTTGCGTTTTTTTTTGCCGCTAGTACCAAACGCATCCTTCATTTTATCAAAAAAACCTTCATCTTGTTCCTCAACTTTATCTCCGCCAGCTTTAGCAAAATCCCGCAAAGTTTTCTTTTGCGTCTCACTTAGATTTCGTGGTGTGATCAAATTAACTGTGACTTGCTGATCGCCGTAACTGCTTCCTCTTAAACGAGGCGCGCCCTTGCCGCGCAAGCGGAAAGTCGTTCCAGTCTGAGTTCCGGCAGGAATTTTTAATTTAACTTTGCCATGAACTGTAGGTACCTCAACTTCATCTCCCAGTGCTGCCTGAATAAAACTAATAGGCAGTTCATAAAAGATCTCAGCACCATCCCGATCAAAAATATCACTTTCTTCTACACGAAATACCACATATAGATCGCCATAAGGTCCGCCATTAGTCCCGGCTTCGCCTTGCCCGGATAAACGCATCTGCTGACCATCTTCAACTCCAGCAGGAACTGTCACTTTGACTGAGTGAGCACTTTTTGTTCTCCCTGTCCCATGACAAGTCGGACAAGCTTCTTTGATTTCTTGACCGGTACCGTGACAGACATCACATGTCTGGCGGCTCATAACCCGGCCAAGGGGTGTCTGTCGCTGAACATTGATCGTACCTGCACCATGACACTTATGACAAGTTTATGGATGAGTGCCAGGTTTTGCCCCATTCCCGCCACAAGTTTTGCAAGTATCTTCACGATTATATTTTACATCCTTGTTTGTTCCGAAAACAGCCTCTTCAAAGTTTAAATCTAACGAATATTGTAAATCCGATCCTTGTCTTGGAGCATTCGGATTGCTGGTACGATCGCCGCCGCCGAAGAAAGATTCAAAAATATCTTCAAACCCGCCAAAGCTGCCGCCGCCAAACCCGCCGGCTCCACCAAAACCACCACCACTAAAACCGCCGCCAGCTCCAAAATTAGGGTCTGTGCTGGCATGACCATATTGATCATAGGCCGCTCTTCTTTGTGCATCACTTAAAACTTCATACGCTTCAGAAATTTCTTTAAACTTCTCTTCAGCATCCGGAGCTTTATTGACATCCGGATGAAACTGTTTAGATAACTTACGATAAGCTTTTTTGATTTCGTCGTCAGAAGCGCCCTTGGACACACCCAAAACTTCATAATAATCTCTTTTCGCCATGGGTTTCCCTCCATTTTCTACGTTTCTCTATTCTGCTAAAAGAACCTAGTAAATCATATCATATTCTAAGCGAATACTAAACTACTTTTTCTTAAAACAGTATTACTATGAGAAAAAAAGCCAAAAGCAAAGAGCCTTGGCTTTTCTCAAATTCCTACTTATCGACATTACTTTTTATCATCATCGTCAACTTCCTCAAAATCAGCATCCACTACATCATCAGCTCCGCCTTGAGCCGCTTCTGGATCTGCCTGAGCTTGAGCTTGAGCAGCCTGTTCATATAATTTCACTGTTAAACTTTGAACGATCTCATTTAATGCATCACGTTTAGTTTTCATCAGCTCAATATCATTGGCTTCTACCGCAGCTTTCAATTCATCACGAGCTTCTTCAGCCTTCTTAACTTCTGCTTCGTCTACCTTACCTTCTAATTCCTTTAAGGTCTTGTCGACGGTGAACAACAACGCATCCACATCATTGCGCAAATCAACTTCTTCTTTTCGTTTCTTATCAGCTTCTGCATTAGACTCAGCATCTTTGACCATACGATCGATTTCATCATCTGATAAACCTGAAGACGATTTGATCGTAATAGTCTGCTCTTTTGAGGTTCCTAAATCTTTTGCGCTAACATTAACGATCCCGTTTTTATCAATATCAAAACTTACTTCGATCTGAGGAACTCCGCGTGGAGCAGCAGGAATATCAGTCAACTGGAATCTTCCTAAAGTCTTATTATCAGCTGCCATCGGACGTTCGCCTTGAAGTACATGGATATCAACTGCCGGCTGATTATCAGCTGCCGTAGAGAAGACTTGAGATTTACTCGTTGGGATCGTTGTGTTGCGGTCGATCAGCTTCGTAAATACTCCGCCCATGGTTTCTATTCCTAAAGATAACGGTGTAACATCTAGTAAAACGATATCTTTGACATCTCCGGTTATGACTCCGCCTTGGATAGCAGCTCCCATGGCTACTACTTCATCAGGGTTGACTGATTTATTAGGATCTTGATTCGTTTCCTTACGAACGGTTTCTACTACAGCAGGAATACGTGTTGAACCACCGACTAAAATCACTTCATCTATATCTGATTGAGACAATCCGGCATCTTTTAAGGCTTGACGAACAGGCCCTTTTGTACGTTCTACTAAATCAGCAGTGATCTCATCAAATTTAGCCCGAGTCAATGTTGTTTCTAAGTGCAAAGGCCCTGCTGCTCCAGCAGTAATAAATGGCAGGCTTATCTGCGTACTTGTTACACCTGATAAATCTTTTTTAGCTTTTTCAGCGGCATCTTTTAGCCGTTGAACAGCCATCTTGTCATTTCCTAAATCAATGCCGTTTTCCTTTTTGAA
>JAATEZ010000305.1 GCA_015655485.1 Lactobacillales bacterium
AGATGCCTCATTCCGCTTTTCAGTGTCCAGCTTCATGAACTAGCTTGTTTCGGCAAAAAGATAACTTGTCGCAAAGACAAAGAGCATCTTTGCTCCCAGTTTCTATTTTGCTCACAAGCTGAAGCAGTTCATTCCGCTTTTCTTGTTTCATGGGCTTTTACGGTGAAGTTTTGGACTTTTAGAATGATAATCGCGGTACTTTGAACGTGTTTTTCCTGGAAGGTAAAGTCATTTCGTCCGGTCTCATGTTCCATGATTTTTTGTAAAGCATGTGTTTTGAGTTCAAAAGAATTTGTTAGTTCGGCTATGGCCTGACCAATTATACTGGCATAGGCAAAAGAATAATCGCAGGCCATGTCTCCAATGATCAATTCATGATTGGTGTCCATCTCAAATCCGACGTGGGGGTTTTTTTGAAGCAGAGTGAGTTTTTTTCCTTGTCTGGCTCCATGGATATAAAGCATAAGTTGTTCTTCTTGCCATTCGTAACCAAAATTGGTAGGAACTACATAGGGATAAGTTTCATCGAATAGCGCAAGCCTGCAAACATGAGACTTTTCTAAAATCTTTTTTATATCTGAGTGATTGGTTATTTCTCGTTCTTTTCGGCGCATTTTTTATACCTCCTCAGGTTAAACCAAAAAATAATAATGGAACTTCTTTTATTTTACCAAAAAAAAGTCTCAAAAAACCAAGAAATTTAGAAGTAATTTTTCTTATTGTGAAGAATATGCTAGAATAGAACAGAATCATAAAAGCGAGGTATGAGAATGAGTGAAGCATTGCAGGAACCAATTTTAGAACTAATAAATTCGGAACTTTCCAGTTATCGACCTAAACAGATCAGGACTGTATTAACGTTATTAAGTGAAGGGAATACAGTACCATTTATTGCCAGATATAGAAAAGAAATGACCGGAACTCTTGATGAAGTCCAAATTCGAGAAATTGAAGAACGCTATCAGTATCTGGTCAATTTAGAAAAACGCAAAGAAGAAATCACCAGATTAATAGCAGAGCAGGAAAAATTGACGGACGATCTGGCAAACTCGATTAAAAGTGCAGTAAAAATGCAGCAATTAGAAGATATTTATCGGCCGTTTAAGCAAAAACGACGTACAAAAGCCACTATTGCCAAAGAAAAGGGACTGGAGCCGTTTGCGAACTGGCTGTTAAGCTTTCCAAGTGCCGGAAATGTTTATGAAGAAGCAGCTGACTATATTTCTGATGAAAAAGAAGTTTTAGATGCAGAGGCTGTTTTACAAGGGGCGCATGAGATCATTGCCGAAAAAATTGGCGATGAACCTAAGTTTCGCACGTGGATCCGAGCTTTCACTTTTAAAAATGGTGTATTAGCTAGTAAAGCCAAGAAAATTGAGGAAGATGAAAAAGGCGTATATGAAATGTATTATGATTTCTCTGAGCCTTTAAAAAAGCTGGTTTCTCATCGAATATTGGCAACAAATCGAGGAGAAAAAGAAGGCATATTGAAAATCGAGCTGGATGTTCCGGAACTGGAGATTTTTCAATATTTAAATCGACAGCTCATCGGAAAAAATCAGGAATCTATTTCTGCTCCTTTTATAAAAGAAAGCTATCAAGATAGTTATAAAAGGTTTATTGGTCCCGCGATCGAACGAGAAATACGCAATGAACTAAGTGAAAAAGCGGATGAGCAGGCGATCCGCATCTTTGGTGAGAACCTTTATAATTTGTTACTGCAGCCGCCTTTGAAAGGAAAAATAGTTTTAGGGTTTGGTCCTGCCTATCGAACCGGCTGTAAATTGGCGGTGGTGGACCCAACGGGGAAAGTTTTGGCTATTCAAGTCATTTATCCGCATAAACCGGCTTCAGAAAGCAAGCGGCAGAATGCCGGCAGGGCTTTTGTTGAGCTGATTGAAAAGTATCAAGTGGAAATGGTCGCGATCGGTAATGGGACGGCCAGCCGGTAATCTGAATTATTTGTAGCAGAAAATCTCCGTCAAATCAAACGGGAAGTTTATTTTGTTATTGTCAGTGAGGCCGGCGCTTCGGTTTATTCTGCCAGCGATATTGCTCGAAAAGAGTTTCCGGATCTGCAGGTAGAAGAACGTTCTGCGATCAGTATTGCCAGAAGGCTGCAAGATCCGTTGGCTGAATTGGTAAAAATCGATCCGCAAGCAGTGGGTGTAGGTCAGTATCAGCATGATGTATCTCAAAAACGGCTGGCCGAGCAGCTGGACTTTGTGGTCGAAACAGCGGTGAATCAAGTGGGTGTCAACGTAAATACTGCTAGTTCGCCATTGTTGCAGCATATTTCAGGTTTAAATAAGACAACCGCACAAAATATTGTCAATTATCGGGATGAAAATGGAGCTTTTGAAAGCCGTTCCTGTTTGAAAAAGGTCCCCCGCCTGGGACCTAAAGCGTATGAACAGGCGATCGGGTTTCTGCGCATTCCTAATGCTAAGAATATTTTGGATAATACGGGTATTCATCCGGAAAGCTATGCTGCGGCAAAAAGTATTTTGAAGTCGGCAAAAATTTCTTTAAAAGACCTTGGTACTGAAAATTCCAAAAAAAGTTTAAAGAGTCTTTCTTTATCGGTTATTTCCGATGAGCTAAATGTCGGCAAGGAAACTTTAAAGGATATTTTAGAGGGACTGATCCAGCCGGGAAGAGATATGCGCGAGGCGATGAGTGCACCGCTTTTGCGTAGAGATGTTTTAACAATGGAAGATTTGAAGACAGGAATGGAACTGGAAGGAACCGTTCGAAATGTTGTAGACTTTGGTGCTTTTATAGATATTGGTGTGAAACAGGACGGTTTGGTTCATATTTCAAAACTGAGCAATCATTTTGTAAAACATCCAACAGATGTTGTGGCGGTCGGTGATGTGGTGACTGTATGGGTCGAGGGAATAGATTTGAAAAAAGGCCGAGTGTCGCTCACCATGTTGACACCAAGTCAAAATGAAAGGGAAAAATAATGGATTTAAATTTACCTTCATCTGCAGCTATAAAATTTGAAGAAGTAAAAGAAATGGATGATCATTTATTACAGAAACTTGTTGAAGTTATTTCTAATGAAAATTTCAAACGTCCTTTTTTGCATCAGGCTTATTTTAATCGCCGTTTGCGCACAACAGGCGGACGCTATCATCTTCAAGGACATAATATTGATATCAATCCTAAAGTTTTTGAAAAGTACGGAATGGAAGAGTTGATAAATGTCATCAAGCATGAGCTCTGCCATTATCATTTGCATCTCGAGGGCCGCGGCTACAAACATCGCGATATGGATTTTAAAGAGCTGCTTGCGGCAACGGGCGGAAGCAGATTTGTAAGACCGCTGGCGGAACAAAGTCCGGAAAATTATCATCAATATGAATGTCAAAAATGTCATACGCTGATTTTTAGAAAAAGACGCATGAATACCAAACGTTATGTTTGCTCTAGGTGCGGCGGAAAACTTAAGCAGCTGATGTAAGAATCTTGGTGGTCTTAAGTTTAGCTGTTCAAATTTAGTTGTTTTGGGTGTGGTGAAGAAATTCATTCACACCTGTTTTTATGTAAAAAAAAAAAGACTATAATTTAGTCAGTTCTTCTTTATAATCTTTTAGCATTTCTTTTTTTACTGCAATCAGCATACGCAAGTTTTTATCTAAAGGAAGATCTGAATTTTCATATCGAACTAATTCATCTTCTAAGTTTTGAATTTTTTTTTCTAATCTTTGACGTTCTTCCATGTATCTGACCCCACCGTTCGAAAAAAATACGAGCACATGGCGGCACTTGCTTAGTGCTGCTTCCTTCCGGATCTGACACGCTTCATAAGCCCGCCATTGCCCTTGCCTTGCGGCAAATTCTATTGTACCTTATTTTAAACGGATTGGCTAGTTTTTTATAAATTATTCAGGCATTCTTTTTGACCAGGTAAAAAAATAATTTTTTTTTTTGCTGTGAAATATTGGAATGAGGGGATTCTTAGCTGTTTTTCTGTGCCATTTAAAGGAGATAATTTTTGAAAAATTCATTGACATTGACGTTGCGTCAAAGTTTATGCTTAAGGCATTAGGAGGTGATATTTTGGAATATGCGATCAATCAAATGGCTAAGCTTTCAGGTGTCAGCACAAGAACGCTGCGTTATTATGATGAAATTGGGCTATTAGAACCAGCGCATACGAATGAAGCGGGATATCGTATTTACACTGATAAGGAAGTGGATCAACTACAACAAATCTTGTTTTTTAAAGAGATGGACATAAAACTGGCAGATATCCGCCGGTTTGTGTCTGATGCTGATTTTGATGTGCTGCAGGCATTAGAAAAACATTATCAGGTTCTTGTAAAAAAGCGGAGAAAAATCGACCAATTATTAACGACAATTGAACGAACTATTCAATATCAAAAAGGAGTGAAAGCTATGACGAATGAAGAAAAATTTGCGGCTTTTAAAAGGGAGTCGCTGAAAAAAAATGAAGCACTCTATGGAACGGAAATCCGCAAAAATTATGGAGAAAAAGTGGTAGAAGCG
>JAATEZ010000399.1 GCA_015655485.1 Lactobacillales bacterium
GAAAATTTTAAACAATAATGTTGTCGTCTCAAAAAATGAGCAAAACAAAGAACAAATTCTAGTAGGCAGCGGCATTGCTTTTCAAAAGAAGGTTGGTGATTTTGTTTCAGAAAAAAAAGTAGAAAAAACTTATACTTTGTCTTCTTCAGATATGTCAAATAAACTGCAGGAATTATTAGCAAATCTGCCGGTAGAATATTTAAAATTATCAGATGATATTATTTCTTACGCAAAAACCAAACTTGGGAAACGATTAAATGACAGTATCTACATATCGCTGACAGATCATGTTTATACAGCGATCGAACGATCGAAACAAAATATCTTAGTAAAAAATGTTTTACTCTGGGATATCAAACGCTTTTTTTCAGATGAATTTCAAATCGGGGTCAACGCTATCACGCTGATCGAAGAACAAACAAAAATCCATTTGCCTGATGATGAAGCAGGATTTATTGCGCTCCATATCGTCAATGCCGAAATGGATAATACGGATATTCACAACACTTATGAAATTACAAAAATCATGCAAGAGATCACAAATATCGTCAAATATAATTTTAATATTACTTTTAATGAAGATTCGGTCTATTTTTACCGCTTTACTTCTCACTTGAAATTTTTTGCCCAGCGATTAGTGAACAAAAAAAACTTTGAAAATGACAATGATGACGGTTTATTGGATATTATAAAGTTGAAATATAAAAATGCTTATGAGTGTGTCAATAAAGTTGGGAAGTTTATTTTAGATAAATACAGCTACGAAATCTCTAATGAGGAAAAACTATACCTTACGATCCATATTGCGAGAATCGTTTACAATAACGATCACTGACACAAAAAACAGTGCAGAGCATGATTTCGCCTATTCTCTTTTAACTTAAAAAAAGATAAATCGTTTGGATCATATAAAGAATCGATAAAAGGATCGACAACGATCTTTCTATTTATAAAATCATGAAGGGAGTACTGCGGAGACAGCAGGCGATGCTAAATTTTACTTAGCGTGGCTCTTGGATAGTTACATTCAGTTGGCTAGACCTCTCAATCTTAAATTATTATATGATAATAGATATGGAGGAAGAAATTAATGGGAAAATATGAAGAATTAGCAAGCAAAATCGTTAAAAATGTAGGTGGCCGCGATAATATCAATAGTTTGACCCATTGTATCACCCGTTTACGATTCAAATTAAAGGATGAATCGATTGCAAATGATGGTGTTTTAAAAAATATGGATGGTGTTGTGACCATCATGAAAAGCGGAGGCCAATATCAAGTCGTTATTGGTAATCATGTTCCTCAAGTATATGATGATGTCTTGGAAGTCGCCGGGATCACAGGTGAAGCCGCAGAAGATGAACCTGAAAAAAAAGGAAATTTGTTTGACCGCTTAATTGATATTATCAGCGGCTGTTTCCAGCCTTTCTTAGGAGCACTCTGTGCAGCCGGTATGATCAAAGGGCTGAATGCCTTATTCATTTTCTTGAAGCTTTATTCTTCAACCAGCGGAACTTATATTACCTTGAATTCTATCGGCGACAGTGTTTTTTATTTTATGCCGATCATTATCGGATATACTTCGGCCAAGAAATTTAAACTTAGCCCGATGGTGGGGATGGTGATTGGAGCTGCTTTGTGTTATCCAGACATTCAAAAAACTGCTTTATCCACTGGTAAAGTATTAGGCCAATTTTTAGGTAATGATTATTATACTACTTTCCTGAAAATACCTCTTTTAGCAAATGACTATACCAGCAGTGTCGTTCCTGTTATTATTGTGGTCGCTTTTGCAGCCCGAATTCAAAAAATTGCTAAGAAATATATACCTGAAATGATTCAGACCTTTTTCGTTCCGTTCGCAGTATTATTGATTTCGTTACCGATCGGATTTCTGGTTATTGGGCCCATCATCACGGTCCTGACAAATTTGCTAAGTACAGGTTTCTCAGCCTTGTATGCTTTCTCCCCATTGTTGCTAAGTATCTTAGTTGGTTTCTTCTGGCAAGTATTGGTTATTTTCGGATTGCATTGGAGCTTGATCCCAATTGCAATGATCAATCTTTCAACATTAGGATATGACACTATTTTGGCCGGATCTTTTGGAACCAGCTTTGCTCAAACAGCCGTCGTTATTGCTATGTTCTTTAAACTAAAAGATGTGAAAACAAAAGATCTGTGCATTCCTGCTATTATATCTGGAATTTGCGGCGTAACAGAACCTGCTATATACGGTATCACGCTTCCACGTAAAAAACCGTTCATTTTCTCAATGATCGGCGGAGCCTGTGGAGGAGCAGTCATGGGATTATTAGGCGCTAAAAGTTATACGATGGGCGGCTTAGGTATCTTTGGTGTTGTTAACTATATCAATACTGCTACTGGAGATGCTAGCGGTATGTACGCTACTTTTATCTGTATTGCGGTTGCAATGGTCGTTGCCTTCCTATTAACTATGTTCTTCTGGAAAGATGAAACGGTGATAGTCGAAGATGAAAAAGGAAGAAAACTAGAAGTCAAAAAAGAAATTCTAACCAGTCCAATAAAGGGCACAGCTTTATCTTTATCTCAAGTCAAAGATGATGCCTTCGCTCAAGGGGCTATGGGAAAAGGAATCGCCGTTGAACCTTCGGAAGGAAAAGTAGTGTCTCCTTTCGACGGAACCGTGTTGACACTCTTTCCAACTAAACACGCGATTGGCTTAGTATCAGATAATGGCATGGAATTGTTGATCCATATTGGTCTGGATACAGTACAGTTAAATGGAAAATTTTTTGAGGCCCATGTAAGCCAGGGAGATCATGTTACTCGCGGTCAAACCCTGATCACTTTTGATTTAGAAGCTATAAAGCGCGCCGGATACACCACTCAAACTCCCATTGTTATTACAAATACATCAGATTATTTGGATATTCTCGAAACTCAATCAGAAGAAGTCACTCTTGACTCAGAACTGATCACCGCACTGATTTAAAAATAAAATATGCGATAAAGGAGGTAATCAGTAAATGAAAGACAACCAAACTATTTTCCCGGAAGAATTCCTCTGGGGTGGTGCGACTGCTGCAAATCAACTGGAAGGAGCTTACAATGAAGAAGGCAAAGGATTATCTGTTTTTGATGTCCTGCCTTTTATCCCTAAAGAACAGCGCAGTGAAGAACTCTTATCTGTTCCCACAAAACAAGACATACAAGCAGCACTAAATGGAAAACTAGGCGATAATTTCCCTAAAAGAAGAGGAATTGATTTTTACCATCGCTATCCAGAAGATATCGCTTTATTCGCTGAAATGGGCTTTAAGACCTTTCGTTTGTCCATCTCATGGCCGCGGATCTTCCCAAATGGTGATGAAATCGAGCCAAATGAAGCCGGTCTCGCTTTTATGATCATGTCTTCGATGAATGTCTAAAATACGGCATCGAACCTTTAGTAACATTGTCTCATTATGAAATGCCTTTAAACCTTGCCTTGGAATACGGCGGTTGGACAAACCGAAAAGTCATTGATTTTTTTGTTCACTATTGTGAAACAGTTTTTACTCGCTATAAAAACAAAGTAAAGTATTGGCTGACTTTCAATGAAATCAATGTTATGGCTATGAGTTCCTTCATTGGAGGCGGTGTTTTAAAAGGGTACTATGAAAATGACAAGCAAGCTTCATTCCAGGGATTGCATCACCAATTTGTTGCTAGCGCGTATGTCACAAAACTTTGTCACGAAATTATCCCTAATTCTCTGGTTGGTTGTATGCTGGCCAGAACCGAGGCCTATCCAGAGACTTGTGATCCAGAAGATGTTCAAGCAGCTTTAGAAGAAGATCAGTTCAATCTTTTCTTTACTGACGTTCAAGTGAGAGGGCACTATCCAAAATATATGCACCGCTATTTTGCAAAAAATAATATCCAAATCGAAATGGTTCCTGGAGATGAAGAAATCATCCGCTTACACACCGTAGACTTCCTTTCATTTAGTTATTATATGTCGCTTGTTAAAAGCGGAGATCCTAAAAAAGCTACCGCCGGAGGCCATTTTTCCAGCGGGATTGCCAACCCGTTTTTGGAAACTAGTGATTGGGGCTGGCAAATCGATCCCAAAGGCCTGCGAATCACTTTAAATGAACTATATGATCGTTACCAAATACCACTTTTTATTGTCGAAAATGGCTTAGGAGCACATGATAAAGTGGAAAAAGATGGCAGCATCCATGATAGCTGTCGAATCGACTACTTACGTCAGCATATTGAACAGATGAGTGAAGCCATCAAAGATGGTGTAGAATTAATGGGATATACTCCATGGGGGTGCATTGACTTGATCAGTGCCGGCACCAATGAAATGTCCAAACGGTATGGGTTCATTTATGTTGACCAAGATGATTATGGAAATGGAACTTTAAATCGTTCAAAAAAAGATTCTTTTACTTGGTACCAAAAGGTTATAGCCACCAACGGAACTGACCTTTCTTAAACAAAAATTTAATTTAAAAACTCCGCAAAGCAAACAAATGCTTACGGAGTTTTTTTCAATATAGCAGTTCTTGTCACAGGAACTTCAGTCATTATTTCGGCTTGTGCTGATTTAGAGCATTCATTTGTTCTTGCAGCTCATTGAGCAATTCGATCTGCATATTCTGCATTTGAACCAAATGCTGCCATTGACTGTTTACCAGATAATCCATTTTTTCATGCAGCATCTTGACTTCAATTTCAGCTTTTAAATTGATCTTATAATCATTATTTGCTTCTTCCCTATCCCGTGTTTCTTGTCTATTCTGACTCATCATAATGACTGGCGCTTGGATCGCTGCTAAACAAGACAGTGCCAAATTAAGTAGAATAAATGGATAAGAATCAAACGGCTTTCCTAAAATAGCAGTTGAATTGATTAAGATCCAAATCAAGATGACTCCAATGAAAAGAAAGATAAACGGCCAGCTTCCTCCAAATTTAGCGATCGCATCCGCAGCTTTCTGACCCACATTCAACTTTTTTTCCAACACGGTGTTTGTATTATTTGAAATATTTTCACCATCATGAATACTTTTCAATACATCTTCATTTAATTCCTCCATCTTTTTAGAGTCACTTTTGATCATACTCTTGATGTACTCCAATCGAAATTGAACCAGCTCTTCAAAAGAAATCACACTTGTTTCTGTTTTACCTGGATCAAGTTCAAGAATAAACTTGCGAATTTCTTCTTCAATGTTTTTTAAAGGGATCCCATCTTCTATTTGCAATTTATTGTTCTGCTTTGATTCATTTTTCATCCTGATCTTCTCCTTAGTAGTAAAATTTTCGAAAAAAAGCTCATCTTTCCCGCTATTCTATGATCATTATAATAGCAAAGCAATTGGGACAAGTATAATACAAAACGCTCAAAAGTAAATGGATTTCCAACTCTTCACCCCACACTATCTGATCCCTATCAAGATTTCATCCGGCTCCAAGACAAAAAAGGGAGTGTGGGAAATGCTTATTTTGAAGCACAACATTTTTTTCTATTTCCAGGGTCTGTTATAATAATCGTGTATGTTGAAAGGAGTTTATCATGAAAAGTCTTTACTTGCATTTGATCATCAACGAATACTCCGGTAGCGGCAATGGCAAAAAAAATGCTGCTGCTATTTTTAAATTACTGGATGAATATCAGATCCCTTATCAATCTTATCAAACTGAATATCAGGGTCATGCCATCGAGATCGCTCAAACAGTTGCACATAAATATCTTTACACCTGGTCTGAATATTTAACAAAAAAAAGCGAAGAGCCACAAACAGTTTTTCCTTTATTGGTCGTGCTCGGCGGAGATGGAACTCTTCACGAAACGATCAATGCTTTGACTTTGGTCGACCCAGACTTGCCTGTTGCCTATATTCCCAGCGGTTCAGGAAATGACTTTGCCCGCGGTGTCGGGATCGCTCGTAAACCCCAACAGGCCTTACAACAAATTTGCGGGCAGATAAACCAATTAGATTGAATGTTCTACATTACGAAGAAAAAATCCAGCCAGAGCTGGGAGAATTTGTCAACAATGTAGGGATTGGATTGGATGCTGCCATCGTTGCCGCTACCAATACTTCTATAGCAAAAAAGAAGCTGAATAAATATAAAATGGGTTCACTAGCTTACATTTTTTCACTGGCGCAGACTTTATTTCATCAAAAATTTTTCCCTATTTCAGTAGATGTCAATGGGCAAAATGCAACTTTCTCAAGAGCTTTCTTATGTACAGTAACAAATCATCCTTATTTTGGCGGTGGGGTACCCATTGCTCCTACAGCAGATCCGACCGTCAATAATATGGACCTAGTGATCTTGGAACGAATCTCATTTATAAAAATTTTAGGTTTGATTATTCTGCTGATACAAAAAAAACATCTTCGTTCCAAGTACATTTATCATGTGGTCAGTGATAAGATCCGGATCCGTTCCACGTCTGCTCAACAAGGTCAAGCAGATGGCGAGGTACTAGGCATTCGTCCTTATGATATCACCTTCACGACTACTCAGCGAAACTTCTGGTTTCACCCGCATCAATAGAATTTTTTCAAAGCTGATAATAGAACAAAAAAAACAGGCCTCCATAAAAAATGCAAAATTTATGGTTATCCTGCTTTTTTTAGGTTCTCTTATTTTTTTCAACAAAATCATAAGGGCTGATGTTTTGTAAACCAATAAGAGGATCGATTTGCTGAAGTTGGATCAGCTCTAACGTAAGAACTGGCTGATTTCCCATACTGATTTTATCTTGAGAATCCGCCTGATACTTTACAGTAGGCTCTTCAATTTGAAATAAAGAAAGTTCTTTCGACTCGCGCCTGCTAACTTGCTCTTTTGAGACAACTGAATTTTTTTCAACCTGTTTCTCTGCATTTCTTTGCACTATCTCTGCTTGATTTTCTGGGGAAGGTTTCTTCTGGTCAAAAATTTCCGCGCCGGTTGTATTTTCAAAAGCTTCTAATTTCAATCGTGTATCAAGCGGCATTCTTTCTGCAGAAATGATTCTTTCCGGTAAAGAAGTGTGCCGGTTGACTGATTCATTAACGACACAATCTC
>JAATEZ010000036.1 GCA_015655485.1 Lactobacillales bacterium
AAATAAACTGATAAACTAAAAGAGTCAAAGCGGCTGATAATACGGCTTTGACAGTTTTAGGAAAACCCTTAAACGAAAAACCCGGACACAGGACAAAAAAAGCCGAGATCCTGCAAAAAATCAAAATAAGTTGCTGCCCATAGACTGTCAATAGACTTCACCATTCTCACTATAAGGATGCGATCAATTTAAAAATTTTTTCGGTAAATAAAATCAAAGTATTCAGCATAAAATTTCCCAGTATGATCATTGTTAAAAAAATGGCGATCAGCTTAGGAACAAAGCTCAAAGTCTGTTCTTGGATCTGTGTCGTTGCCTGTAAAATACTGATGATCAATCCAACGGTCATAGCCACAAGAAGTACCGGTCCGGCAACCAGCAAAATTTTTATGAAAGCCTCACGCATAATATCTAACACCATCTGTACCGTCATTGGGCCACTTCCTTTCAGTGGAAACTATTTACTAAAGATTCAACCACCAGATACCAGCCGTCTACCATTACAAACAGCAGCAATTTAAAAGGAAGAGAAATCATTGCCGGAGACAGCATGAACATCCCCATGGACATTAAAATACTGGAAACTGCCATATCTATCACTAAAAATGGTAAAAATAATAGGAATCCAATACTGAAGGCCGTCCTTAACTCGCTGATCATAAATGCCGGAATAATGATCGTTAGAGGCAAATCAGCAGGTTTATCCTTATTTTTTGTCTCTGAAACATCCAAAAACAGCTGAATATCTTTTTCTCTCGTTTCTTTTAGCATGAAAGCCTTGATTGGTTTTTCCGCTCGCGAAAAGGCCTCAGTTTGTGAAATTTCATCATTCAGCAGCGGTTTGATGGCATTCTTCTGAACCTCTTGATAAACTGGCTGCATGATAAAGAAGGTCAAAAATAAAGCCAGGCCAACCAGTACTTGATTCGGAGGATTTTGTTGAGTCCCAAGTGAGCTTCTCACAAATGAAAGAACCATGATAATTCGGGTAAAACTGGTAGTTAAAATTAAAAAAGTCGGAACCAAAGTCAGGAAAGTCAGCAGGACATAAATTTTTATTGTATCATTGGTACCTGCCGTGCCGCCGAAAAGATTTTGTATAGAGGAAGTAAGACTATCCAAATCAGCAGCATCGGCTCTAACCGGAAAGCCAAGAATCATGAGACCGGATAGAAAGGCTCCTAACATCCATTTTTTTTTCAATTCTTTTTCCTCTTTTCAGCCTTCCGAACGATCCGTTGAAAAATAAAAGAAGTTTTATTTTTGACCGCCAACGCTCTTGGAATCTCTCTGGCCTCTTGAACCAGCTTTTGCTCCAATTGGATCGCTGCTGCCTCTTCAGCGGCCAGTTCCTTTATGATCTCACTTTTATTTTCATTTGAGCTCACCAAATAATATTTGCTGCAGACCTGGATGATCGAAAGCGTGGAATTTTTCCCAATAACCAGCTTTTCTATGATCTTCATCTGCGTATTTCTTTTTGTCATAAATCGGTTTAAATAGCTTAATGAATAATTTGCCAAAAAAATGATCAGCATTAGAACAGCTATTACTCGAATCCATTCCATTACTCCAAACAACTCTGTTCAACTCCCAATATTTTTTTTTGACTATTGTATGACTAGATCTGTTATAAAAACCTCTTGGACTATATTAGAACCATAAGCGGTATTGATTTGATTTTTTAACTCTGTCTTAAGATTATTTACCCCATTTTCATCTTTGAGTATGGTTGAACTGGTTTTTTTCCTAAGCAAATTAATGACGCTATCTCTAATCAATGCGACGCTCGACTGGACAAGATCACTGCTGTCCTTGTTAGGAACCAATAAAGATATCTTCACCTTTATGTACTGATCCTCACTAGAATCATCTGTGGCTAAATTTACTAAGAATTCATCCAGAGGAACGACGACTTCATCTTCATTCATCTTTTTAACGATTTTGGTTGTTTTATCTTCATTCGGTAAAATCTTTCCGCCTATAAAAATTCCCGCTAAACTTCCCGCAGCAGCCACAACTAAAACCAGCAGGACGATCCATAACCGCTTTTTACCGCTGCTTTTTTTCTCTTTCTTTTCATTATCCATTGATCCTGATACCCCTCAATATAGTTAATTAAAAATTATCGCTCTCATTATTTGGGTTTGACCATAATTTTGCTGATGAAAAAATTTCTTTTTTATAATCCATCACTTTTTTTGCCACATCTGCCGCTTTATCTTTTACCCAAAGAGTTTTTCCGTCTGTCAACAGGATCACCGTATCCGTTTCGCAGTCAATGCGGTAAATCAGTTCAGGATTCAGATAAAAAAATGATCATTGATCGAAAGTAGTTTTATCATTTTGATCCTCCATTCCTCATTCACTATTTTTTCAACTTATTTCATCTTCATAAATTTTGATCTATGGATCATCTTTTTAAGTTGATCAGTTCCTGGAGCATCTCATCTGAAGTAGTAATGCTTCTGGAATTCGCCTGGTAGGCACGACTGGCCACGATCATTTCAGTAAATTCAGTCGCCAGATCGACATTGGATCCTTCTAAGGAACCTTGTAAAATTTGCCCCGAACCATTAGAGCCGGCTTCAACTATATTAGCCTGACCCGAGTTATTGGATTGGGTATAACAATTTCCGCCAGTTTTCTCTAAGCCGTCTGCATTTGAAAAAGTGGCCAGGGGAATTGTTCCCAGCACAAAATTTTTGGTTTCACTTGCGGCTGTACTCCCTTGCGCGACAACTTTACTGTACTTGCCAACCACTAGACCGGATCCGTCGATCGCATAATCCGATAATTTCCAGTTGACAGTTTCTCCATTTTCTTGAGTTGTTAATTGATTTGGGATCGTGATCTCCTGAAGCCCGCCATTCTGTGCTGTGTCAAAGGTATCCTCTAATTGAAAAGAATCCGAATATTCTGGATTTTCCGTTGCGCCGGCTTTATATGCCCGACCCATTACTTTATAGCCGGAAGAATTAGTCAAGCTTCCATCCGCATCTTTCATAAAAGCACCATCGCGCGAAAAATATTTACTTCCATCTTGATCATTTTTCTGTAAAATAAAGTAGCCTTCTCCTTCAATAGCAAAATCCAGA
>JAATEZ010000149.1 GCA_015655485.1 Lactobacillales bacterium
AAACCGTTTTCAATGGACCGATCTCGGAATTGTTATGGATCGGTTTTTGTGTCCTGAGGTTTCCCGCTTCTTGAATGGGTTTTTCACTTTCCCCTGCGTATATCATCATTTCTATTGCCTCCTGTATCTTTATTTAACTTACATTCTAAATTTAACATATTCAAAAATTACTGCCGTGAAAAACCGTACAGGTCAAATGCGAAATATTTCGCACAATTTTTAGAATGAACAGGACAAATAAATACACCTCTTATGTTTACCCTGTATCGCATAAAAGATGTATTTCACATTTTTTCTTGTAAATACTCAAATTATCGTTTAAAAAAAGTGAATATTTTATGGTAATAAGATAAAACGCCTTCACTATTGAACTCTTTGATCGCTTGACCTACTGTCTCTCTCGTGGCACCGCTATTCACAGCGATTTCCGTCAAAGTCAGGGGGTAAGGAATAAAAATATCTCCATTTTCTTTTTTGACTCCCAAAGTATCTTTCAGATAGACCAGGGAATTTAAAACCCGATCAGTAGCACTTGACGCAATACAACTCTGGATCCTTGACTCATGCTCAGAAAGGATCTTGGACAGTTTCTTATACATAAATGTCAGCTGGCCTGTATTTTGAAGGACATTGCTTTCAAAAATTTTTTTAGGAAAATAAATGATTTTAATATCCGTTACTGCCTGCGCCAAGTAATGATATGTTTCATCATTAAACATACCGCCATATGGAAATAAAGTATCTTTTTTGACATAGTCCAAATAATCGAAAGTGGCCGTTTCATCGTACATCTCTAAGCGGACAAAACCATCCAGTAAATAAAATATTTTGTTTCTTGGCTCTCCATCGGTAAAAAGTATCTGGCCTTTTTTATAAACTCTTTCAATGGAATTGGCAGACAGCTCATTAAACTCTTCCTCAGTAAAATTCTCAAATACTGTCGAATTTCTTAACTGCTGAAAACAGATTTTATCTAAGACACAAGAACGATTCATGCTCATTATATCCCCTCTCTTTTTTAAATCTCGATTTAGACAAAAAAGCGCTTTCAATAAACAGCTGTTTTCAACAAATAATAATAACAAAAAAATATTTTTCGGTCCTTTTGTGAAACTTTACAGATAATTCAAAAGATCCTGCTTTAACCTGTTTGCTGCATACTCGGAATAAGAGATAATAAAAATCGTTTCATTCGTCGGAAAAACTCCAAATAATTTATCAGAAAATAATTTTTCGATAAAAGCTGCCAAAGCCGGTGCATTGCCGGGAATTGTTTTTATCGACAGATACCTCTCCATCAAATCGATTTTAATGAATGACTGCTTAAACAACTTGCTAAAATTTTGGCTAATAGCCTGGCTTTTTTTAGAGAAAGTGTAATAGTATCCTCCCTTTTGATGGGGGGTCTTCACTAAATTCATTTCTTTGATATCTCTGGAAACAGTCGCCTGCCCTACCGGAATACCCGCATTTTTTAACAAAAAGACAAAATCTTCTTGTCTGCGAATGACATTTTTGCTGACTAACAACTGAATTACTTTATGCCGATCCTCTTTTCTCATTTGCCGCCTCCTTGAAGCGCTTTCCAAAATAATTATAACGCAACTGAATTCTTTTTTAAAGCCTTACTTATTTGAATCGGCAGCAACAAAATTTTTAAAAAAATACTTTCTTTTTGAGTTAAAAAAATTTGCCTTCTCATCGAATTGGACTACAATTAAATGGTAGGATAAGATTTTTTTTACGAGGAGGAAACTTTTATGATAAAAGAAAAAACTTTTGTATTTCACAATGGGGTTGAAATTCCTAACATTGGTTTTGGTACTTGGCAGATTCCTGATGAGGAAGCTTATGATGCTGTGACCACAGCATTAAAAAATGGTTATACTCATATTGATACTGCCTTAGTGTATAGAAATGAGAAAAGTGTCGGTAAAGCGATCAAAGATTTCCCAATCGATCGAAAAGATGTTTTTATCACTAGTAAATTACCCGCTCAAACAAAAGGCTTCGATGTGACTCTTGATGCTTTCAATGAGACGATCACTAATTTAGGTGTGGATTATTTGGATCTGTATTTGATCCATGCTCCTTGGCCATGGGATGAAAGAGGAAAAGATTGCACTAAGGGGAATATCGAATCATGGAAGGCTATGGAAAAACTTTATCATGAGGGCAAGATCCGGGCGATCGGCGTTTCAAACTTTTCTGAATACGACATCCAAGCTTTGATCGATGCTTGTGATATCGTTCCAATGGCGAACCAAATTCCTTTTTATATCGGCCGTGACCAAGAAAGTCTGCTGGCTTTTTGTCAAAAACAGGATATCGTTGTTGAAGCTTACTCTCCATTAGCCACTGGGGCCATTTTAAATAGCAGCGAAATCAAAGAGTTAGCCGCCAAATATCAAGTAACTCCCGCCCAATTATGTTTGCGCTACTGCTTAGAACGCGAAACACTGCCTTTGCCCAAGTCGACTCACGAGTCGAGGATCATTGAAAATCGCCAGCTGAATTTTACGATATCTGCTGACGATATGGCAAAGCTGAATGCTATTGAGGATATCCGAACCAAATAGAAACATTTGTCCGTCTTTTTACTAGTTCTTATTCCAAACAAACGCCAGAAAAATAATTTTTCTGGCGTTTGTTTATTTAGTTGAGATCAAGCGGAATTTGAAAGGATCATGAATACTGGTATAGGAGTTTCAACCTCTGCCTATTTAATAAAAAACTACTATCTTTTGAAATTTCTAAAGCAGCTGCGATCCATGGAACCAAAGAAAGCATAGATTAGAGACCCATCAGAAATTTTTTCTTTTGAATTAAAAATTTCACATCCGATATGTTGATAAATAAAAACAGTCAACCATTTTTTCTTCTCATTTATTTAATTTTTAAGCTTCATTCCCAGTAAACCAATAAAGGCCGCCATCTGATATTCATTGATCGTACAGCCAGCCAACTTATCCGGCTGCACTGTTAATTGGTCAAATTCACAACTGCTCAAGTCAATTCCTTTAAGACTGGTCTGGGTAAAATTGGCCCCATTCAATTCATCTTGAGAAAATTCTAAAGCTTTAAAAACACATTCATAAAAATCGGCATGATCAAGTAAACAATTTTGAAACGAAATATTTTTGAATTTGCTATACCCAAAAGAACTTAAAGTTAAGTTGCAGTCTTGAAAAACCATATTATTCAAATAAGATTCAGAAAAATCCACACCTACTAACTTGCACTCTTTAAATACGACACGATTGGTATTGGCTTCCGCTAAATTCGCATTGGAAAGATCGCAATTTTCAAAGACCACATCGGTCAACTCGATCCTGCTGAAAACTATATCTGTAAAAACAACATTTTTTAGCCTGCACTTTGTGAGCTCCAGTTTATCTACCTGTTCATTTCTGATCGATCCGCTGGTAACCTTTGCCCCATTCAAAATTGGGTCTTCTCCATCATAGATCTGATAAAAATCAGCTTCATATAAATGGACAGGGATCCTTGGTTGTTCAATCATATTTTTTAATCCTCAAGTTTTCTTCATTTTTCAAAATATCTGATAATTTTATTGTACTATAAGACCTGCAGTTAGTGCAATCCGGCAAAAATGACTGTTTTTAGAATTGTTCATGGTGCGCAAAATTATTATTTACAGTATTCTTCAGTTTCTAAATTGGTGTAAAGGATGCATCAGAGTAATATTGAAACAGCGAAATTGTTTTTTTCTTCTAAAGTCCTCTCTTTTTTACAAAAATATTTAAACAACGCTATTTAAGTCCGGCAATTTATGGATATAAAAATCCCGCTCACTATGTTTATTTGCACAATGAACAGGTCTCTTTATTATAAAAAACCAATACTGAAAACTTTTAGTCTTCCTCTTTTTTAGCAAAAGGCCGCCGACGATCAAAAAATTCGTCGGATTCTCTACTATCAGGAAAATGATGATGGTGATGATGGTGGCCGCAAAAATGATCTCCATGACCTTCAAAATCTGGCCGACCGTCGCCAAATCGTTCATTTTGATCAAAGTCTTCCTGACCAAATCGTTCTTTTGAGGCAGCCAGCAGTTTTTAGATCAATCGATCAAATTCTTCTTGCTCCTCTTTAGTCAGCGGAGAGAAAAATTTTTCAGTAAAATCTTCTTTTTTGTCTTCGTTATCAAGCAGGCTGTGTCTTCCTTTTTCTGTTAATTCTATAGTTGTTATCCGTTTATCCTGCTCATCTTTTTTTCGAACAATGAACTCGGCTTTTTCCAATTTTCCAACTAATTCTGAAACCGATGAAGGGCGAATATCCAGAACTTCCGCCAGCTGACTAGTTGTCATCTTTCCTTCATTCTTTTTCAATACTTCTAAAAGCCGGTTTTGACCTGAGTAATGACGCATGGGATTATGCATTCCCATTCTGCCCATTAAACGATGATTTTGATGCATCAGGTTGCCGAAATTTTTAAATAATTTTGTTGATATTTCACTCATAATGATTCACCTCACATTTTATATAGGTACCTATACATATAATAGAGGTACCTACACAAATTGTCAATACTTTTCCCTTTTATTTTAAATAAAAAGTTTTTGATGATGCCTGTTGACAAATTTTTAAAGAGGCTCTCAAACCTGTTGCAAAAGATAAAACAATTGATTTGTTTTTAGTCCCGGGTATGCAGATCAACTAAACACCAGCATGGCTGCAGTCAAAATCACTATATCGAGCAAACCAATAATAATAACGATTTTAGTCACAAACTTTAGCCATGTAGTATATTCTACTTTTGCTAAGGCCAGTCCGCCCATGATCGCTCCACAGGTCGGTGTGAATAAATTTATTAAACCATTGGCTGCTACAAAAATCATAATAACGATCTCAACACTGAATCCCAGCCGACTGGCAAGGCCTCCCATGATCGGCATAGAAACTGCTGCAAAACCTGAACTTGAAGGAATAACAAAGGACAATAAAGCATACAAAATAAAAGCCAGTATAGTAAATACGAAGGGGGATGTTCCATTTAACAATGACGCTGAATGATTCAAAATCCAGACATCCAGTTTGGTTTCTTTTAATAGTACAGACGAAGCCCTTGCTAAGACAATAACTAAAGCAACATTCATCATTCCCGCCGCACCAGACACGAAAGCCGTCGTGATCTGCTTTTCTTTCAGGCGCCCAACAAAGGCTAATATCAAGGCCATGATCAAAAATAATACCGAAGCTTCATCAAAAAACCAGGTACCCATATCCGTTCCTGTCAGCCAACTTGACCAGCCGGAAAAAAAGTTGATGCCGAAATCTTTCCAAGGAATAAAGCCAGCCGCCATAATTAAAAACGTACTAAAAAAAAGGAGCAGCGAGATTTTTTCTCTGCCGGTCAGTGTTCCTGAACCCTTATCTATTGAAGCTTCTGTTGAATTTCCATAAGTCTGCTCCATATCGATTTGTTCCTGATGAGATAATATTGTAGAACCCTTATCTTTTTTTATTTTTTTTGCGTATTTCATAACAAAAAAAATGGAAATCAGTAAAGCAGAAAGCCATAAAATCACCCCAACACCAATAATGATCGAATTGTTGGCCGTCACATTTTTTGGAAGTGCGCCAAGAGCTGCTCCTACCGCAAAAGGATTCACTGTAGAGCCAAGTGTCCCGCTGCCTGCTCCAAGAAGAACTACCGCACTGCTGAGAACCGTGTCAAATCCGGCCGCTACCATCGTTGCAGCAATGATCGCATAAAACCCGACTGTTTCTTCCAGACTGCCGTGAGTGGTTCCTCCAATAGAAAAAACAAACATCAGAATTGGAATCAACATCAACTCATGGCCATGTAATTTTTTAATTAAAAAATCGATTCCTTTTTCTAAGGTGCCTGTTTTCTGCATGATTTCCAGAAAACCGCCAAATACAAAAAGGTAAACGCAAAGATTCATCGAATCATAAAATCCATTGATTGGCGACATTGCCAAATTAGCAAATGAAGCACGTTTTACATCCGGAACGATATACGAAGCAACCGCAATGACTAACAAAATGATGGCAAGAATAGTTAATGTCCCCAAAGACGAATGCTTTTTTTTCACCGCTTGATCCATATCATTCAAACCCCTTT
>JAATEZ010000206.1 GCA_015655485.1 Lactobacillales bacterium
GGATCAATTCACACTGTCTTCCATGAACCATCGAACCGATGAATATGGGGGATCATTAGAAAACCGGCTGCGCTTTCCAGCAGAGATCGTTCAAGCAATCAAAACCAGATGCGGCAATGATTATCCGGTGAGTCTAAGATATAGCGTGAGAAGTTATATTAAAGATTTTAATAGAGGCGCCCTGCCTTGGGAAGAATTTAAGGAATTTGGCCGTGATTTGGATGAAAGCCGGATCGTCGCAAAAAAACTGGAACAGGCTGGATATGATCTGTTGAATTGTGACAATGGATCCTACGATTCCTGGTTTTGGCCGCATCCGCCTACCTATATGCCCAAAGCCTGCAATTTAAATGATATAGCTGAGATCACTAAAATCGTGGATATTCCGGTAGTATGTGCTGGTCGTTTTGACGATCCGAAGTTGGCTGATCAGGCTATTGCTGAAGGCAGGATGGATATGTTAGGGATGGGCCGGCCTTTGCTGGCAGATCCAGAAATCACAAATAAGTTTTATTCGAATCAATTAGATGAAATCCGCCCATGTATCTGTTGCCATCAAGGCTGCCTGTGGCGTATCTTCCAAGGAAAAGACATCAGCTGCGCTGTCAATCCAGCGTGCGGAAGAGAACTAAGTTATGAGCTGACTGCAGCATCTGAAAAGAAAAATGTTCTAGTCGTTGGTGGCGGACTTGGCGGTATGGAAGCCGCCAGAGTTTGTGCGCTAAGAGGTCATCGTGTGGATTTATTTGAAAAAAGCGACCAGCTTGGCGGGGTCTTCGTTGCTGCAGCGGCTCCAGATTTTAAAGACGACGATCGCCGCTTATTAGCCTGGTACAAGAAACAGATGAAAGACTTGAATATAAAAGTTCACCTAAATACAGAAATCTCTGAAAAAATGGTGCGAGAATCAAACTACGATGAAATATTTGTAGCTACTGGTTCCTTTGAAAGAACATTGGACGTTCCCGGGCTCAATCGTGAAAACACCACTTATGCAATTAATGCGCTAACGGATCAAAACATCCAAGGTAAAAACGTACTAGTGGTCGGCGGAGGCTTAACAGGGTGTGAATTAGCTTATGAACTTTCAAAAAATGGAAAGAAAGTTACAATGATCGAAAATACAGATACGATTTTAAATGCTTTTGGACTTTCTGCCGCAAACTACAATATGATGATGGAAATTCTTGACTATTATCACGTAAATGTTCTTAAAAATACTTCATTGGATAAATACGAAAATGGACAAGCCGCTCTTACCCAAATCGTTAAAAATTATCCCAATATAGCTAATCGGGCTAAATTGATGTTTGCAGTAGGTTCTCAAGGAATGCCGGTTAAAATGACTCTGCCGATCGATCATATTGTTATTTCTATGGGTTACACCAGTAATAACACTTTATATAATAAAATAAAAGATGATCACTGCCATCTAATTGGCGATGCAAAAAAACCAACAAATGTCATGGATGCTATTTGGGCAGCTTATGAAACGGCTATGGCTGTTTAATAAAAAAACTAATAATCTGACAAATTTTAAAAAAAAGCTTCTTTAGAGTCAAGACTGACCTGTCCAATAATCAAAATTGATTCAATGGTCAGTCTTGACTCTGAATTATTTGCGTAAAAAATTTGCCTGTTCTGCCTTTTCATTCCATTTCTTACCCTTGATTCTAGAATGTGTTCGTCTCGGTCCCCTTCCGACTTCTAATAATACCCATACCTCATCTTTTTAAAGAAGTTTTTTATTCTTTGAAAAATTAGTATTGAAAATTTTTAGAAAAAGCAGTATAATGACAAAGTACTATTTTTGAGTCATCGCCAAATTGGTAAGGCACCGGACTCTGACTCCGGAATTTGTAGGTTCGAGCCCTACTGACTCAATTGTAATTTTTATATCAGAAAGATATAGATAAAAGCCCTGTTAAATCAGTGCTTTTTATTTTTTTATAAAAAAGTGTTGGGGTATTCAATTGCTCCTAGGTGTATCCAAAAGGATAACCGTTTTTTTAGTCATTTCGGCGGTCTTTTTATTTAAAAAATAACAGGCCCTGATTCATTGAAATATTAGGCTGTAGTCATACCCTGATATACAATTAATTCATAGAAAAAAGATATTTATAAATAGAAACTATCACAGAGGAATTTTACAATGACTTTAAGCAAGCACTGATAAAAAATGCTGAATATGTACAAGATTTTGGCAATTGCTCTTTATATCAGCTAAAAGGCAAACCATTTTTAGTTCTCTGGGGTAAAATATCTCTACTTGAGAAAGTAATGATTTTAAAAAATCTTTGCGGACTTTAATAAACGATGAAACCGAATCATTGATTTTGACAGTCCACACCTATAAAAAACCGGAAATGTTGAACATTTTGATTACTTAAGGGAAAAATGAAAACAAGTGATTATCCATTCCCTTTTGTCAATATAATAACGTTTCAAATTTGAAAAATCCCGTGAAATCCTCTTTATACATGTCGATTTCACGGGATTTTTTTCAGATATTAGATTTTTTGAATTCTATCGTATATATAAAAAAAATGAATTATCTTGTAAAGAAGATAAAAAAAACTGGTCTTCCACATATAGCGACAGTTCATTTTATTAAAAAAGCCCTGATCTGTTTGAAAGACTGTAGTTTCAAAATACTACATCTTCCAAAAGAAAAGACTTCCTGTAAAATTTTTCTATTATTATCGCTTTATCTTCTTTAGCACACTAATAATTTATATGTTTGTGCTTTTCATATTGACGTCTTTCATGATAAATAACTTCTGTCAAACCTTGGATAAGCGTTTCTGACAAATAAATGATCATCGCAGCTATTGACAAAATAACCACAACATCCATACCAATAATGCCTTTGAATAATAAGGCACCCAATAATATTAATGAAAAACCAAAAATAGAACCACGCAACTTTGTCATTATCCGTCCACTCCATTTCTTGCTCTATTACTCATTCATTATAGCCGAATTGGGCGAAAAAAC
>JAATEZ010000006.1 GCA_015655485.1 Lactobacillales bacterium
AATTTAAATTGAAATGCCATAATCGTTTTTCTTCCCTTCTCTAATTCTTTCAGTCGCTAAAATGCGTGAATTTCTTTTACTTTAGCTTCAATATCACTTGCGTTTGGCAACCAAATATTTTCAGCTTGTCCAAATGGGAAAACAGTATCCGGAGCAGATACACGTCCGATTGGAGCTTCTAAAGAAAGAACCGCTCGTTCAGAAATTTCAGCAATGACCTGAGCGCTGACTCCAGCCTGTCTTTGCGCTTCCTGGACCACGACCACTCGCCCAGTTTTTTTAACAGAAGCAATGATCGTATCCACATCAATTGGTGCGATCGTGCGCAGATCAATGATTTCTACAGAAATATTTTCTTTAGCTAAATTATCAGCTGCTTTGATCGCCTCACGAACCATTGCGCCATAGGTTATCACTGAAACATCGGTCCCTTCTCGAGCTACTGCAGCTTTATCCAGAGGAACTTCATAAGCTTCATCTGGAACTTCCTCACGAAAAGAACGATAAAGTTTCATATGTTCTAAAAAGACAACAGGATCATTGCTGCGGATCGAAGCTATCAATAGTCCTTTTGCATCATAGGGATTGCTGGGGATCACCACTCTAAGTCCTGGAGATTGAGCTATCAAGCCTTCCAAATTATCCGAATGGAGTTCAGGCGTGTGCACGCCGCCGCCAAATGGAGCACGAATCGTGATCGGCAATTGACGGGTCCCGCCCATACGATAACGAGTCCGGGCCATTTGACCAACGATTTCATCCATCGTTTCAAAAACAAAACCAAAGAATTGAATCTCAGCTACCGGACGATATCCTTCAAGAGCCAAACCAAAAGCCAGACCGCCGATCCCGGATTCTGCTAAAGGAGTATCAAAAACCTGATCTTCGCCGAATTTAGCCTGCAAACCTTCAGTAGCACGGAAAACTCCACCATTTTTACCAACATCTTCTCCAAAAACCAACACATTTTTATCTTTGTCTAATTCCAGAGCCAAGGCATCTGTGATCGCTTGAATCATCGTTTTTTGTGCAATCTTATTTTGACTCCTTTCCTTCATAATAAGCCACTTGTTCACGAATATTTTGCGGTTGAACTTCATACATATTTTTCAAGAAATCTGATACTTTTTGCTTAGGAACTGCATCAGCTTCTTTAATCGCCGCTTTGATTTCTTCTTTTGCCGCTTCAATGACTGCTTCTTCTTTTTCTTCAGACCATAATCCCTTTTCAGTCAGGTAATTGCGGAAACGAGTCAACGGATCTTTTTTGTGCCATTCATCTTCAGTTTCTTTCGTACGATAACGCGTCGGATCATCTCCGGACAGAGTATGCGGTCCATATCGGAAAGTCAGCGTTTCAATCAATACAGGTCCATTGCCGTTAGCCGCATAATCTCTGGCAGCTTTTGTCGCTGCATATACTGCCAATGGATCCATACCATCGACTTGGATCCCTGGGATCCCAGCTGCCACACTCTTTTGTGCCAGCGTTGGAGCAGCCGTTTGCAAAGCCCGCGGTGTCGAGATAGCAAACCCATTATTTTGAATAAAGAAAACCGCATTTGCATGATAGGCACCGGCAAAATTGATTCCTTCATAAAAATCACCCTGAGATGAACCGCCATCACCCGTATAAGTGAAAACTACATTTTTTTTTCCGCGTTTTTTCAAACCCAGAGCCACTCCGGCAGATTGAACATACTGAGCACCAATAATGATCTGCGGAGGCATAGCCTTTAAGTCTTCCGGGTATAAGTTGCCGGCCACATGCCCTCTCGACCAAAGAAAAGCTTCCTTAAGAGGCAGGCCATGCTGAATCAGCTGCGGAACATCCCGATATCCCGGGAATAAATAGTCTTCTTTTTCCATCGCAAACTGACTGGCTAACTGACTGGCTTCCTGACCAGCTGTCGGCGCATAAAATCCCAGTCTTCCTTGTCTATTCAATGCAGTAGCGCGCTGATCTAAAATACGAGCCCAAACCATCTTGCTCATCAACTCTACCAGCTCATCATCACTTAAATCCGGAATCAGATCCGTATTGACCACTTTTCCGCTTTCATCTAAAATTTGCAACGTAGGAAAATCTGCACTTACATCTTTTAGCAGGGCATCAAAATCAAGTGGGTTTATTTTTTTCTTGACCATTTATGACTCAATCCTCTCTTCTCTTACTTATTTTTTCTGTTAAAACAGAAACAAAAACTGTATTACTTATATTTCATTACCTTATAAAATTATCATGCTTAGGACAGATATGCAAACAAAAAGCACTAAATTATTTTGAACTTTTCTTTAAAGCTGTTTAAGTCAATGCTAACAATAATGAAAGTGAATTCTTTCACTAACCGTCTCTCTGATCCCCCTTTGCGTTCCAGACATTTTTCCCTTTTGAAATACTAATGCGAAAAGATTCAAAGACTGTTATAGTCATTTCTTTTGAAAATTTCTGATTTCAAAAAAATCTGTTGATTTTCAGGAGAGAAATATAAATCTTTATATCATCATCTGATGCTTCATGCTGCTCTGGATCCTAAACAGATCGGACAATTGATCTTTTTTATTTTTTTTTGCACAACTGCTGAAACTTATTCTATAAAACTCAATTCAAGTATTTTAAACAAAATAATCGACCGTATTTTTTGTCCGCCAATTTTAAAGATGTCTTTTACTCTTTTTTAGCTTAAAGCGGCTTATTTCAAACTCAAATCATCTTTTTTTCTCATTAAAATAGGTTGCGATTTCTATAACGAAACCGTAAAAACAGGAAAGGAGAGAATCATTTATGCCAGATTTACAGAGCCCCATAAAAATAAAAAACTCAGAACTAAAAAACCGCAGTGTCATGCCGCCTATGTGCATGTTTTCAGTAAATAAAAAAGATGGTTTTGTGACGGACTGGCATGGACAGCATTATGTTAGCCGGACTGTTGGCGGAACGGGATTGATCATTATTGAATCCACTGGTATCACACCAGATGGAAGAATAACCGATCGGAACTTGGGTTTGTGGCAATTCGTCAAGCAGCCAGAAGAGCTGTAGCAGCCGGTGTTGATTCGACTGAGATCCATGGCGCTCATGGATTTTTGATCCATCAATTTCACTCAGCTTTCACGAATAAGCGGACTGATCAGCATGGTCAAGATCTGACTTTGTTTGGAACAGAAGTAGTAAAAGCCTTGAAAACTGAAATTCCTGCAGATATACCGCTTATCATGCGGATTTCAGCAGTCCAGTATGTGAAAAACGGTTATAAGCTGCCGGAAAGTTTTAAAACCGCAGAGACTTATCACAAAGCTGGAATCGATATTTTCCATATCAGTTCAGGCGGAGAAGGTCCGATCGAAAAAAATGGGTCTAAGCCTGAAAACGATGAAGCCTGTCCAGTCCCTTTCACTGCTGCTTTTAAAAATCATTTCCCAAAGACACCGGTCATTGCCGTTGGATTGCTTAGTGACTTCCATGTCGCTAATGCCGTGATTGCCAACCAAACAGCTGATTTAGTGACCGTTGGCCGAGGGATGCTGTAAAATCCTAATTGGTCCTTAGAATCAGGAATCCAAATCGGCGGATCGAATCAAATCATACCCGAATCTTATCGCTCCGCTTTCCAAGAAAAGAATTATAAATCAGGTAAAAAATGAGTCAGGAGCAAAAAACTCTTAAAAGTTTTTTGCTCCTGACCCTTCAAATCAACACACAGCAAAACAAAAATCAAAACTTTCGGGACCTTAGCCGAAGATAAAAAATATTATTTTCCCATTCGCTTCAAATTCTCGATCCTGTATGACTTTTTGTCTCAATTTTTCTGACTATTCTTTTTCCAAATCTTTGAGCGCGTTGGAAAGGACTCCGTTCACAAACTTCCTTGAAGCGTCATCACTATATTTCTTCGTCAACTCCAGAGCTTCATTTAAGGCTACTTTGCCAGGAACATCTGACACGTAATTCATCTCAAACAGCGCGATCCGCAAAATAATCAAATCGATTTTAGCTAACCTTTGAACAGACCAATTTTTTAAATAGTTTTGGATCAGTTGATCAAGCTCCTGCTTTTTAACAACGACCCCTTCAACCAAAAAATCTAAGTATTCCGGAACAAATTCCTCTTCATCGGCACTGATCCAATCTTCATGATCAAATTCCAAGGCTTGGACAATAGCGTCCTTTTTGTTCAAATCAACATTAAAATCTAATGGAAATAAAGCTTGCAGAGCTTTCTCGCGAATCTCCCGTCGTGTCAAGCCCTCTTTATTCATCAGTTTCATCTTCCAAATCAAATAATTCTTCCATATTTGGTTCAGTCAGTTTTTCTGGAATGATGCCGACTACATGGATATTTACTTCAGCCAGCTGAATGTCAGTCATGAATCTCACCTGGTCTTTCACCTTTTCCTGCATGGCAAAAGCCACTTTTGGTACAGATACACCATAATTAAAATAGCAATAAAGGTCCACCTTTAAACCACTTTCTTCGATTTTCAAAAAGACTCCCTTGCCATGGGCAGATCTGCCTAATAGTTCAGTCACACTCGAGGTCAAGTTGCCCCGCATGCCGTAAACCCCTTCGATTTTAGATGCCGCGATCCCAATAATCACTTCAATTACTTCTGGAGCGATCACAATTTCTCCAAATTCACCTTTGCCTTGGTCTAAAACCAAGTTTGTTTCCTCAGCCATTGTTTTGACCTCCTTTATCAATTATGCTCGAGACACATAAGAACCATCAGATGTATTTACGATCAGCATGTCGCCCTGGTTCACAAAAAACGGGACATTGACCATCAGACCGGTTTCCATAGTTGCCGGTTTAGATCCGCCGGAAGAAGTATCTCCACGAATGCCCGGCTCAGTTGCCGCTACTTCTAAAGTCACCGTATTAGGCAGATCGATCCCTAAGGTTTCATTGCCAAACATGATAATATTACATTCACTATTTTCCTTCAGATATTTCAATTCTTCTTTTATCTGATCCGTTGGCAGTTCGATTTGTTCATAGTTGCTGGTGTCCATAAAAATGTGACTTCCGCCGCTTTCATAAAGATACTGCATTTTACGATTATCGATTTGAGCCTTGGCAACTTTCTCGCCTGCCCGAAAAGTCTTTTCCTGAACAGCTCCAGTTCGCATGTTTTTTAACTTGGAACGAACAAAAGCAGCTCCTTTCCCAGGTTTTACATGCTGAAATTCAACGACTCGCCAAATGGAGCCATCAAACTCGATCGTTAAACCTGTTTTAAAATCATTTACAGAAATCATCTTTTTCCTCCCATTACAACAATCTTGTTCCTAGTTTATCATTATTTTAACAGACTGGCTACATTAAGTATGCTGACTATAAAATAATCAATTCTTTGGGTGAAAGTGTCAACACTTGATTTGCATCCGCGGTAATCAATAAGTCATCTTCGATCCGGACGCCGCCGATTCCCGGTAAATAAATACCCGGCTCATCGGTGATGACATTCCCGTTTACAAAAGTTTGTTCAGCCCGATAGGAAACGTTAGGGCCTTCATGGATCTCCAGGCCTATTCCATGACCTGTGGAATGGCCAAAAGCTTCTCCATAACCAAAGCCTGCGATATAGTCGCGTGCCGCAGCATCCAGTTGAATACCGCTCATCCCGGCCTTGGCAGCCTCTATTACTTTTAGCTGCGCCGCTAAGACTATTTCGTAAATTTCCTTAAGTTTTTCATCCGGCCGTCCGACTGCGATCGTTCTCGTCATATCAGAAACATAACCGCGGTAATAGCAGCCAAAATCCATAGTGACAAGATCACCCGGTTCAATTTTTTTTGAACTGGCAACACCATGAGGCATAGCGGAACGCTTCCCGCTGGCAACGATCGTTTCAAAAGAAACTCCCGTTGCGCCCATGGATCTCATATGAAAATCCAATTGATTGGCAACCTCAATTTCAGTGATTCCTGGCCTAATGATCGTTAAAATAAAGGAAAAGGCCGAGTCAGCTATGGCACAAGCTTTTTTAATCGTTTCAATCTCATTTTCTTCTTTTACTTCACGTAATTTTTCGATCCTTCCAGAAATCGGGACCAGCTCGCAAGAGAGCAGCTCTTCTAAATCACTATATGTAGAAAAAGAAACATAGTCTTCTTCAAAACCCAAACTAGCCACTTCATCTTGTAGAACTATTTTTTTCACTTCATCAAAAATAGGCCCCTGATTCGTTAGGATCTCGTATCCGGCACACTGCTTTAAAGCTTGTTCGGTATAGCGGAAATCTGTCACAAAATAAGCCTTATTCATGGTAATGACTGCTAGTCCGGCCGTTCCGGTAAAACCGGTTAAATAACGCAGATTGTAAGAACTGGTAACTAAAAAGCCATCTATAAAATCTGTCTTCATTTTCTCTCGCAATTTTTCTACACGGTGCATCATTTTTAGGATAACCTTCTTTCCAAAAGAAATTATATTCCACAGCTATTATAGCAAATAATGCTTTGGAATCATAGAAGTCTCTATGGAGAATGGCTGCTGATAAGAAATAAGCTGGCTGCTGCTGGATTTTCTCAAAAAAACTGCTGCCCAATCAACAGAATCTGTTGATTGGGCAGCAAAAAATATTTTACATCAAAACTAGAACTCCGCTGAGGTATATACTTCCGATACATCCTCATCATCTTCTAATTGATTGACCAGATTTGTTAATTGAGTTTGTTTACTCTCATCGATCTCAGCCATGATTCTTGGCACCATCGTGATTTCAGCTTGAGCTAATAAATAGCCTTCCTTTTCAAGAGCATCGCGGACCGCCGGAAAATCGCCGGCTTCTGTATAGATTTCAAAAACTTCATCCGAAGTATTTAAATCATCTCCTCCAGCTTCCATCACACTTAAAAGCATCTGATCCTCATTTACATCATTTTCCGTCCGTTCAATGGCGATATAACCTTTGCGGTCAAACATATAACTGACAGAACCCGTTTCTCCGAGAGAACCGCCATTTTTATTGAAGGCTACCCGAACGTTGGTTGCCGTGCGATTACGGTTATCGGTCAAAGCATGCACTAAGATCGCCACACCGCCGGGTCCATATCCCTCATAAGTCACTTCATCATACTGTTCGCCATCGCCAGCAGCTGTCGCTTTTTTTATAGCCCGCTGCACATTATCATTAGACATATTAGCAGATCGCGCTTTGTCCAATACCATACGCAAAGAAGGATTTGCTCCAGGGTCAGGTCCTCCATTTTTTGCCGCCATATATATTTCTCGCGAAAGCTTCTGAAAAATTTTCCCCCGCTTCGCATCCTGCGCATTTTTTCTGCCTTGGATATTATTCCATTTTGAATGTCCTGACATACTCTGACCCCTCTTTCATTTTCTGTAACCATATGTCTTTCTTTATTCTAGCAAAATTCTTACCCGCAAGCAAAACATTTTATTAAAAAAAGCGGAATGAGACCGTTCAGCCCCTGAGCAAATTAGAAAAAAAAACAAAACGGCTGGTTCAGTTGCGCTTTTTTTGTCTATTTGCCGATGAGGCTGGTCTCATGAAGCTGGATCAAAAAAAGCGGAATGAGACCGTTCTGACTTGGAGCAATAGAAAAAAGCCGCAACTAAAAAAAATCGTATTGATTAAAAAAATTGATCCTTTCTTTACTATTATTTTTTTGTCCAGGCAGAAAAAAACAGACTGGAAAATCCATTCACAGTCTGCTTTGCGGGATAAAATTCAAACAAATTTTTATGCCTATCCTAGTCATTTTCTTCTATTTATAAAATAAGCAGATAAGGTTGCGCCAGGTAATAAGCGATACGGTCAAGAAAATCAGCTGCCGGCGCTCCATCTACTATCTGATGATCAAAAGTCAAGCTTAATGGCAGCTCTTGCTGTTCAATCACTTCCCCGGTCAGATCAAAAACCAATTTGCTGCTCAATGTCCACACTCCTAAAATTCCTACTTCAGGAGTATTTAAGATCGGTGTAAAGTATTCAACTCCGCTGCGGCCAAGATTGGAAATAGTAAAAGTTGAACCAGATAAATAATCAGAAGCAAGAGTATTTTCACGTGCACCCATAGTGATTGTTGTTAAACTTTCAGCAATTTCCGACAAAGTCTTATGCTGCGCCTCTTTGATCACAGGAACGAT
>JAATEZ010000371.1 GCA_015655485.1 Lactobacillales bacterium
ACTGAAAAGCTGAACAAGTTCGATCAGCTCAGGAGAAAATATGAAAAGCAAGAATGAATCGCTTTTTGATTCATACGAACTTTTATCTATTTTCCGACTGAGCTAACGCAGCTCAGCCAAACACTGAAAAGCTGAATGAGGTGTTTAGGCTTTGAGCCAATTGCCTTTTTTCCCGAAGTTTGCTTCGGTTCATATGGAGCAAAGGCAAAACGAACATTGGAAAATCAAAAAAGAAAAAAATTAAAAACCAAAAAAGTCTATCATCGCTAACTGCATTAGACAATGATAGACTTTTTTATGAGCAAGTAAAAATTCCATTTTTCTCTTCACTTACTTATTCTTCCTCATGTATTTTTTTGATGAGTTCATCGATATGACTTCCATACGATACTGACTGATCTCGTTCGAAAATAAGTTCAGGTGTCTTATAGATCTTTAACCGCATTCCTAATTCCTTGCGGATCAATCCCTTCGCACGATCTAAGCCCTCTTGTTCTTTCACCTGTTCTGAAAGGGGTTCTGAAAGAGTACTGTAGTAGACAGTCGCTTGCTGCAAGTCGCCTGTAACTTTCACATCAGTGATAGTCACACCTTTTACCCGAGGGTCGCGAACACGTTTTTGTAAGATATCATTTACTTCTCTTTGTATTTCTTGACTCACTCTGCGATCACGATAGTTCGTCATAGTTTTTCCTTCCTAACTCCTAGAAGAAATACAAAAAATCTTCTAGGCATTTTTAACTTCTTGCATGATAAATCCTTCAATAACATCATCTACTTTCATGTCATTAAAATTCTCAACCATAGCGCCACATTCAAAACCTAATTTTACTTCTTTCGCATCATCTTTAAATCGTTTCAAACTTGCCAGTTTTCCATCATAAATAACTATTCCGTTTCTAATGACACGGACACCGCTATCGCGGCGAATAAATCCATCTGTCACATAACAGCCAGCGATCGTGCCGACTTTAGAAACCTTGAATGTTTCACGAACGACCATTTGACCAGTGATTTTTTCTTCAAACTCTGGGTCAAGCATTCCCTTCATCGCCGTTTCAATTTCATCGATCACTTTGTAAATGATACTGTGAAGACGAATATCCACTTCATCCTGATCAGCCTGTTGCTTCGCTTGAGGGGTTGGCCGCACATTAAAACCAATAATAATCGCATTACTGGCCTCAGCCAAAGTCACATCGCTCTCATTGATCGCTCCTACTGCCGTATGGATGATCTTCACGCGAACGCCTTCGACATCAATCTTATTTAAGCTTGCTGCCAAGGCTTCTGCCGAACCTTGAACATCAGCTTTAATGATTACATTGACCTCTTTGAGTTCGCCTTCTTTTAAGCTCTCAAACAAATTGTCTAGTGTGACACGATTATTGTCTGCTCTTTGAGCCAGTTGCGCTCTTTTAGCACGTTCTTCTCCAGCTGCGCGAGCCGTTTTTTCATCTTCAAAAACTACAAAACGGTCACCTGCCTGAGGAACATCATTCAATCCTGTGATTTCTACTGGAGTTGCCGGCCCGGCAGCTTTCTCTCTTCGACCCAGAGCATTAGCCATCACACGAACACGGCCAAAGGTATGACCAACTACGATTGGATCTCCGACATGCAAAGTACCTTGTTGAACAAGTAAAGTAGCAACCGGTCCTTTGCCTTTGTCTAAACGGGCTTCTATGACACTGCCGATCGCCTTTTGAGTAGGATCTGCTTTTAGATCTTCTACTTCAGCAACCAGCAAGATCATTTCCAATAATTCATCTAAATTCTGACCAAACTTAGCCGAGATCTGCACAAAAATGGTTTCTCCGCCCCAAGCCTCGGGAACAAGACCATATTCTGTCAATTCTTGCATGACATGTTCAGGATTAGCACCGGGTTTGTCGATTTTATTGACCGCTACAATGATTGGAACATCTGCGGCTTTCGCATGATTGATCGCCTCAACCGTTTGCGGCATAACTCCATCATCCGCTGCAACAACTAAGATAGTGATATCTGTCACCTTAGCTCCGCGAGCACGCATACTTGTAAAAGCCGCATGACCAGGAGTATCTAAAAATGTGATCGACTTGCCATTGATATCGATCTGATAAGCACCAATATGCTGTGTGATCCCGCCCGCTTCACCTAAAGAAACTTTTGTGTGGCGCAATGTATCTAATAAAGTTGTCTTTCCATGATCGACATGACCCATAATTGTAACGACTGGCGGCCGTGTAACCAGATTATCCTCATTGACGGCTTCGGGTTCAAAGAATTTGTCTATATCTGCTACATCTACTTGGATTTTCTCTTCCGCTTCGATCCCATAATCCGTTGCTAATAACTCAATAGCTTCTTTGTCTAATGATTGATTTAAGGTAGCCATAACTCCCATCATAAAAAGTTTTTTAATGATTTCAGCCGGTTCACGATGTAATTTTTTAGATAAATCAGCTACAGTCATTCCATTCGTATAAATCAATACTTCAGGCAACTCTCTAAATTTACGTGGTGGTACAGCAGGTTTAGCTGCCTCTTGATGGCGTTTGCCTTTTTTCCCTTTTTTGTTAAATTTATTCCGATTTTGATAATTTCCGTTATAACCTTGCTGATTATTACGGCTGTGATTTTGATAACCGCTTTGATTATTTCTATTTTGGTTATTTGTATTTCTGCTGTCTGTTTGTGTTCCTTGGCCCTGAACTGAAGCCGAAGCTGGTCGATTGACTGATTTTCCGCCTTGTCCCTGGTTTTGAACTGGACGATTAGCCGGTCTCCCGCCTTGTCCCTGGTTTTGAACTGGACGATTGGCCGGTCTCCCGCCTTGTCCCTG
>JAATEZ010000410.1 GCA_015655485.1 Lactobacillales bacterium
AAATATGGAGTCGATCCCCAATGAGCTGATCGAATCAGCAAAAATGGATGGTGCCCGGGAACTGACTATTTTTCATCGAATTATTTTACCGATATCTTTGCCCACGATCGCTTCCTTGTCAGTCATCACTTTTATGGGCCAATGGGGCAATTATTTATGGCCGTTGATCATTTTAAAAGACGAACAGAGTATGACTTTGCCGGTTGCGCTTTCCAACATGAAGTCGGCCGGTCAAACGGTGGACTATGGCATGCTGATGACGGGGACACTCGTTTCAGTTTTACCCATGATCATTATTTTTTTATTTTTACAAAAATATATCATTTCCGGGATCTACAGCGGCTCTGTCAAAGGATAAGCAGCACTTATCAAGTTATTCATTTTTTGGCGTATGCTTTTCACCGCTGTAATGAAAATCCCGATATTTTTTGGGGGTATATCCTGTTAAAGCTCTAAATTTCTCAATGAAATGACTGCTTGTTTTAAAACCAGTTTCCAGCGCAATTTCAGTGATCGACAGATCAGGATACTGGATCAATTTATTTTTTGCCTGTGTGATTCGGTAATTGATCAAGTACTGCTGCGGAGATATCCCAAAATAAACTTTGTAGAGCCTGGACAGATACTGCGGGGAAACATTGACCAGACTGGCTAGCTGAGAGATGACCAGAGTGTTTTGATAATTTTTTTGAATAAAATCCAGTGTGGATTTCACATATTTTTTATAAATATATAAGTTCGTATCGGCCGTTCGGTCGAGCCTGGTTTTTAACTGAATGAAAAATGAAAGGACATCTACCGACAGCTGCAGGTAGTTCACGATTTTGTCATTGTCCAGGAGCATGTGGTACCAGTGTCTGATCATACGATTGGCATCAAAAGCATGATCTTCTGCAATAAAAAGGTAGTTGTTATATTCCAGAATGGAAGGGATACTGGGCACAAAATCACCGCTGATCGAGAAAAAATCGGTCTTCCAGACTTCCGTGGAAATGGCTTCATAGGTATATGGCACTAGAGGCGAGATCAGAATGGATCTTCCTTCTGAAAGGATCAAGTTTTTCCCGTTGATTTTAACTTTTCCAGAACCAGAAAATGTTTTTAAATAGAGCAAATAGGGAAAACCTTCTTTTCTTATGATTGGATGATCTTCGATCCATTCAAAATTGACGGATTCGATCGTTACCGGAGCGTAGTTGAAATTTGTGTTATACAGAATATCCATTTTTCCACCTCAAAATAAACATGATTTAAAATAATCATAGCGGTTCTATATGAAAAAAGCAAAAGGAGTTTTTTCTGATGTCTCAAAATTTAATGAACGACCGCAGCCGCTTTACGACGTTTGCGTCGCTTGCTCAAGCACTTGCTTATCAAGAGGAGCGATCCAGTTACTCTCATTCTCTCAATGGAGAATGGAAATTCTTTTATCTGTCCTCACCAGATTTAACACCCGATTCCTTTTTAAAAGGAAATTATGAAACGATCTCCTGGAATACGATTTCTGTTCCGGGACATCCGGAATTACAAGGTTATGGCAAACCTGTATATACCAATTTTGATTATCCTTTTTCAGTCGATCCGCCTCATGTTCCCGCTGAAAATCCAACGAGTTTATATTATCGGGAATTTCAGTTTGTCAAAAATCTTAATAAACAAGTGCTGCGCTTTGATGGAGTAGATTCCAGTTTTGAAGTATGGATGAACGGCCAATATATTGGAAAAAGTCAGGGCAGCCGCTTAATGACGGAATTCAATGTGACTGATTTTTTGAAAAATGGCCAAAATTCGGTGGCAGTTCGGGTATTTAAGTGGTCAAAGGGCAGTTATCTGGAAGATCAGGACATGTGGTGGCTAAGCGGTATTTTTAGGGATGTCACGATTATCGAAGAAAACTCAGTTCTGGACGATATCAAAATAACACCATTTCATGAAAATCATTGCTGGCAGGTGGATCTGGCGGTAAAATTTTGTGAAGAGTGGAATGAAAAAATTCAGGTGGGAATTTATTTTGAAACGGAGTTGAAAAAGGAAAAAACGACAGAGATTTTCCTTGGTGAAAATCATTTCAAATTTGAAATAGAGAGTCCACAGCTTTGGACTCACGAGACGCCAAATTTATATCTGTGTATAGTGAAAATTGGTCAAACCTATATCTCAATTCGATTTGGACTAAGAGAGATCAAGCTCAAAAATGATTTAATGTGTTTAAATGATCGGCCTATTTTAATTAATGGAGTCAATCGCCATGAATTCAATTGTGAAACTGGACGCAGTTTAACGAAAAAGGAAATTCTGGATGAAGTGAGACAAATCAAAAAATGTCATATCAATGCGATCCGCACTTCGCATTATCCTAATATTCCCTATTTCTACGATGTATGTGATGAACTGGGCTTAATGGTCATCGATGAATGCGACATTGAAACACATGGTTTTGCGGAAAATCTGGCACCGGCGAAAGACAAAAATTGGACGGCAGAGTTTGTTTCCCGGGGCTTAAGGATGGTTCACCGCGATTATAACCATCCTTGTATTCTCATTTGGTCTCTTGGCAATGAAAGCTATTTTGGAGAAAATTTTGTTGCTATGGCTCAGGCGGTAAGAGCGCTGGATCCAAGCCGGTTGATCCATTATGAGGGAGACCATCAAACAAAAGTCGCGGACATGTATAGTTCGATGTACACGACTGTCGCGGATATGAAAAAACGAGCAGGTCAAAAAATCAGTAAATTACCCCATATTCTTTGTGAGTATGGTCATGCGATGGGCAACGGACCGGGGAGCCTGCAAGAATATCAGGACCTTTTTCGTTTGTATGACAGTATTCAGGGCGGTTTTATCTGGGAATGGAAAGATCATGGCCTCAAAAGAAATAGGCAGGGGGAAGATTATTTTGCCTTTGGGGGGGATTTTGGCGAACCGGTTCATGATGGAGATTTTGTCATCGATGGTTTAGTATTGCCGGATAATACTCCGTCTCCGGGTCTATTGGAGTATCAGCAGGTGATCCAGCCGTTTGAATTTTTCTATCATCAGCATACGATTGCCGTAAAAAGTTTATATCAATATAAAACTTGTGAAAAATTGCTGCTGGTCTGGGAATTGATGGATCAGGGAATTTTAGTGGAGTCGGGAACAGAAACTATTTCAAAACTCTTTCCTGATTCTCTTTCAAAAGTCATGGAATTAGCGATCACTAGCGAAAAGGGGAGTGCGGACACGTATATCCAATTTTCGATAGTGCTTGATGAAAAAGACGGTATTTTTCAAAAGGGAGCAGTCATCGCAAGAAAGCAGTTCAACTATCAAGGAAGCAGCCCATCTTCATGGATACCGGTAAACACCAGTGAAATTAAACAATATGTGACGATCAATACAGGGAATCTATCTGTTAGAATCAATAAACGTTCGGGCAATATCAGTCAAATCATGAAGGGAGAACAGAGTCTGCTCAAAGAAGAAGTCCGTTTAGGCTTATGGCGTAAACCATT
>JAATEZ010000216.1 GCA_015655485.1 Lactobacillales bacterium
ACGGCCAATTTAGAGGAGATCAAAAAATATGCAGACATTCTTCCGCTTGCAGGAGTGACTTCAAATCCTTCCATTGTGAAAAAAGAAGGGAAAATCGATTTTTTTGCTCATATGAAAACAATTAGAAAAATTATCGGACCTGCTGCTTCCCAACATATCCAAGTCGTGGCACAGGATTTTGCGGGAATGATCAAAGACGCGGAGACGATTTTGGATAAGGTCGATAAAGATGTTTATATTAAAGTTCCTGTAAATGAAGAAGGGTTGAAAGTCATTAAAGAATTAAAAAACCGCAGGGTAAATGTGACCGCTACTGCGATCTATACTAAATTTCAAGGATTTTTGGCCATTTCAGCGGGAGCTGATTATATTGCCCCTTATTATAATCGGATGGAAAATTTAAATATTGATCCGCAAAAAGTTATTCAGGAACTGGCTAATGAGATCACTCGTTCAAAAAGTAAAACAAAAATTTTAGCTGCCAGTTTTAAGAATGTGGGTCAAGTCAATTCAGCCTATGAAGCAGGTGCCAAGGCAGCTACTATGGGAGTGGATATTATCAAACAGGGATTCGCTATGCCGTCGATCTATCAAGCCGTTGTTGATTTTACCGCGGACTGGGAGAGTATCTTTGGCAAAGATACGACCCTATATGATTTGAAATAAAAAATCGGACAGTTTGATAAAAATTTATTTAAACATATCAGAAAAGTATCGGGACTTTCCTTGTATTTTTCTGTTTTTTTTGAGTTAATGTAAGTGTGTCTCATTATTTCAGATTAAAATGAAGCAAAATAAATTAGTTGGATAAAGGAGTCAATAGAATGGCAGCGAAGTTTTATGCGGTGAAAAAAGGACGAAAAACTGGAATCTTCCGGACATGGAGTGAGGCCGAAAAGCAGATCAAAGGATATTCTGGTGCGATTTTCAAGTCATTTCTTTCAAAAGAAGAAGCGGAGATGTTTTTAGGAGAAGGTGTATCCGCAGAGCGCAACGAAAAGACTAAAGAAAACGTGATCGAAGCTTATGTGGATGGTTCATTTGATCGTCGGAAAGGGGTTTACGGCTCTGGAGTGGTCTTAATAAAAAATGGGCAGATTGTTCATCAAATCAGCCGTCCGGGCAAAGATCCCAGATATTTGACTAGTTATCAAATCGCCGGAGAAGTATTTGCCTGTTTAGGAGCTATCAAGTGGGCGAAAACACAGGACTTCACGACAATTATCATCTATTTTGACTATGAGGGAATCGAAAAATGGGCGACAGGTATGTGGTCGGCCAATAAACCTATTTCCATCGATTATAAAAAATATTATCAAGATATTTCTATCGGAATGCAAGTGATTTTTAAAAAAGTCAAGGCTCATGCAGGTGTGAAATATAACGAATTAGCTGATTCTTTAGCAAAAAAAGCAACAGAAATGGGATAAGGATCATATCCTGGGATAAGGTTCTATCGTTTGGTCAGCAAGAAGAGGATGACTTCTGATTGAACATTTTTCAACTTGCCATATAGGAATCACTCTGCTTTTCATAAATCAAGTCTGTAATATCCGAAATGAGGCTTTCCGCGTCGCTCACACCATTTGTATAGACAGCTAAAAGGAAGGGATGATCCGTGTACAGGATACCTATATCGTGAACTTCGCTATCGATCGAGCCGATTTTATGGGCCACATTTCCCTTTGTCAAGGAGGTGACTAAGCGGACATTAAAAACAGTGTTGCGCATATATGAAATGATCTGATCATAGTAGGAGTTGTTATCTTTATTTTCATACAAAAGTTCCAAATAGGTGATGGCATCATTAGCCGTGATCGTATTTTCAGAAAGGTCATAGGTCGTCTGATTCAAATAGGTTTCGTAAAAATAAGTTCGTACAGTTTCATTTCCGCCTAAAGTACGGAAAAGCATATTGGTAGCAATATTATCTGAATAAACGATCGCATATTTTAATAGCGTCGAGATGGTATAGCTGGATTGGATGTCACTCTGAATGATCCCTGTTCCTGTTTCGTAATCCTCACTTTCGTAAGCGACTGATTCGTCAGCGGATAGTTCTCCAGAAGCGATCTTATCTGCTACCATCATCGCCAAAGCTACTTTTATGGTGCTGGCTGCGGTAAAAGTTTCATCTCCATTTATAGAAAATCCGCTGTCGCTATCAAGATCGTAATAGGCCACACTGACAGAGTCGCCCGAATCTGCTACAAGCTCTGTCACTTGTTCTTTCAGCGAGCTTATATAGGCTTTTTGTTCTTTGCTCTGACTTGAAGAGGTTTTAGTAGTTGCTGTTTTAGTTGTGGTACTCTGTTCTGTTGAGTCATTTTTTGCTGCGATCGATTCGATCGTATTTACTCCCAGTAAAGTGACTTTATAGGCAAGCAAAAGAAAACAAATCAAAAAAATTAATCTTTTAATTTTTCTAAACCGATGTCTTCTTTTTTTAAGCGAATTTTTTTTCATATTTGCTTATCTCCTCAATGAGTTTCTATTTCTTTTATAAACAAGCAACATTAAAACTAACATAAAAAAAATAGAACCCAGCGAAGCTGAGGAGAATGCAGTTCACGGGGACTGCATTCTCCTAAGGAATTGAGTCGTTTTTCATTTTGTTAATTTTTTTTAAATATTCTTGTTATGGCGAAAGTTATGGTGGATTCTTGGGTGGAAGAATGAGTTTTTTTACATGATTTTTTGGGGAGTTTTAGGCTTGATTTTTATCCGTATCGTTTATCCCAAGCTGTCTCATTTGATTGAAGGAATTCCTAATAAAAAAGGAGTTCTGATCTCTTGGATCCTATGCCTGTTTTTAATTTTTGACAGCGGTCTTTCGTGTATTGCCGTCTCTCGATGGTCGCAAAGAAATCAAGGAACGCCGGCGACGAATGAATTGCGGCGAAAAATAGATCAATAATTTCCAGACAGCTATAGGAGTAAAATTTATCCGAATATGCAGATGACAAATTAGCTGATAATATTTCTTTGTTATCTGTGACCCTCTGTTTTTTTATGACCTTCAGGTGTGCTGAAAGTTGCTGTTTAGCCAGAGGCAAATCATTTTACAAGGAGAAATTCAAATGAAAAAAAGAAATTTTTTTGTATTATTTGGTTTGGTAATCATTATTTTACTCTGCTTTTTTTGGTCACATTCTTTTTTAAATCATCGAACCGCAAGTGTTTATGAGCCGGCGGCAAAGATTTCCAAGCAGGATAAGATCTGGTTGATCACAGATATTCATTATCTTTCTGCCAAACTCTTTGATGCAGGAGACAAATTTGCTTTTATTAAAAAAACAGCAGCCGGAAAAGATTTGAATTATCCTAAAGAACGAATGGAGGCTCTGGTTTGGCAAGTACAAAAAAAGCGGCCTGGACTTTTGATCGTGAGTGGGGATCTGACTTTAAATGGCGAAAAAGAAAGTGCACTTGAGCTGGCGGAGTATTTTAAACAAATAGAAGAATTAGGAACACAAGTATTAGTGATTCCTGGAAATCATGATGTGGCGGATGGTTGGGCCCGAAAATATCAAGGAGCAGAAGCTTATGAAACAGCACAGATTTTACCCGACGGATTTTCACAAATTTTTTCTGAAATGGGTTATGCCGATGCTTTTTCAAGAGACAGAGAATCGCTTAGTTATGCCTACAAAGCCTATCAAGATTTATGGGTCGTCATGATCGATTCTAACAAATATATCAACGGGAAAAGTGCGAGCGCGCCGGCAACGAATGGCTATGTAAAGGATGAAACTTTGAATTGGCTGCAGCGGATTTTGAAGCAGGCGAAACAACAGAATGCACGAGTGATTCCTGTTATGCACCATAATTTAGTCAATCATAATACTTATCTAAATAAAGGATTTACCGTGGACAACGCGGCACAGGTGCGGCAATTATTTGCAAAAAATCAATTGAATGTTGTTTTAAGCGGTCATATCCATGCTCAGGATATAGGTTCTGCAGAAGCAAACGGGCAGAAAATCTATGATATCACAACGGGATCCTTTGCGATCGCTGAGAATAATATTGGCGAGTTAACTATTTTACCAGATAAATTATCTTATGAAGTCAAACCTTTAAATGTAAGTCAATGGGCTGAAAAAACGAGACAGACGAAAACGGATTTGCTGAATTATACCGAATATTCTACTGGACTTTTTTTGAATGATGGTCAAGCAATGGGCTATACGCAGATGATGGAAGAAAATTGGTATGATGAAGTTTTTAGTGATCAAGTCGCGGATTTTGTTGGCAGAATGAACTTGCGTTTTTTTGAAGGAAAGGATCATCCCAACTCATCTTTGGAGACCGCTTCGATAAAAAATGAAGCAGGCTACCAGATAATTGCCGCCCATTCCAAAAACTTCCTCTTACCCTACATGGACTCGATTATTGAAGACCACGATGAACCAGATACAAAAATAACTATCCCATTCAGAAAAGCTGAATGAGGCGCGTCAGGTCTTGAGCAGCAGCAAAAGAAAAATTTTAACGGTTGAGCAATGAGCAGCATCGTGAATTTTTTCTTGAACTGCTGCCGAAAAGACCTGCCTCAAGAAGCTGAACATAGAAAAGCTGAATGAGGCGTGTCAGGTCTTGAGCAGCAGATTTATTCTTAAACTGAGATTTGAACTGCAAAGAAATAGTATAAACTAATTTCGTTAAATAATCATTTGACTGGTTCTGCTGCATCAAATTCCTTTTTTTCTCTTTTGAGCATCATGGATCAGTTTTATTGCCCGTTTTCGCGTTTTAATGTTGGGGCTCTTCATTCGATGCCTGGCAATGGATAATTCGATTTTTTCCAGTTTTTTCCTGTATAGTTAAAATGTTTGCACTAAAAACAAAACAGTAATATAATAGCTGTATTAAAACGTAACTTCTACGATTTGTAAATATTGTTAATATCTTTTTACATAGTTGTCAAGGGAAAAAAATTGAATGGGAGAAAAGAATGGCCAAAAAATCAAAAATCGTTAAGGCAAAAAAGCAAAGAGAAATGATCGCAAAGTATGCCAAGCTCCGCTATGAACTAAAGCAAAAGGGTGATATTGAGGGATTGAGGAAGCTTGCTAAAGATTCCAATCCTATTCGTTACAAAAATAGAGATTTAATTGACGGCAGACCCAGAGCTTACATGAGGAAATTTGGCATGTCGAGAATAAATTTTCGGCAGCTGGCATTAAAAGGGAAGATTCCTGGTGTGAAAAAAGCAAGCTGGTAATTTTTTAGTTTTAAAAAAGAAAATAGGCTGTCCCATTAATCAATTTTGATTAGTGGGACAGCCTTAACTGCGGATAAGTGGAGGTTCAAAAATAATTTCTTCACAAATAATCCGAACTGTTCAAAAAAGCAGGAGAAGTTTTTTATCGGATATACTTCTCTTTTTTCCTAAAACTGAACATTTTTGATCCGGTCTCTAAATATTATTTAAAAAAAGCATGATACAAGGCTCTTATGGCTTGTTTTTCATCAGTACTCTTGATGCCGAACATGATTCCGACTTCAGAAGATCCCTGATTGATCATTTCTAAATTGATATGATTTTCTGCCAATGCCTGAGTGCCCTTCGCCGCTACT
>JAATEZ010000505.1 GCA_015655485.1 Lactobacillales bacterium
CTGGCTGCCATTTTATGGAGGAAAAATTTCTTCAGAATGGGTCTTTCCTAAGCTGATGCAAATAGCGGAGGAAGCTCCAAAAATATATCAGGCAATGGATCGTTTTATTGAAGCAACGGACTGGATCACTTGGCAATTAACCGGTAAAGAAGTTCGCAATATGACGACTGCCGGGTACAAAGCTATTTGGAACGAAGAAACTGGTTTTCCAAGCCGGGCATTTTTTAAAGAATTAAATCCCTTATTGGAAAATGTGATTGAAGAAAAGATCGGCACTGATTTTTACCCGGTTGGAACGAAAGCTGGCGGTTTAACGGAGCAAATGGCTTTAAAAACTGGTTTGCCGTCTGGAATTGCCGTAGCTGTGGGCAATGTAGATGCTCATGTTTCAGTAGCTTCAACCGGAGTCGTTCATGCAGGAACGATGCTGAATATCATGGGGACTTCCACCTGCGACATTTTACTTGGCAAAGAAAAAATCGAGGTCGAAGGAATGTGTGGAGTGGTGAAAGATGGTGCTGTTCAAGGCTTCTATGCTTATGAATCTGGTCAAAACGCAGTAGGAGATATCTTTGCCTGGTTCGTCGATCATTTTGTTCCGGCAGAATATTTTGCAGAAGCACAGGAAAACCAATTAAACATTCATCAATTATTGGAAGAAAAAGCCGACAAACTTGCTATTGGCGAAAGCGGTCTGCTTGCATTAGACTGGTTCAACGGAAATCGTTCCATTTTAGTGGATACAGATTTGACCGGTTTGATCATGGGAATGACACTGGATACCAAACCGGAAGAGATTTATCGCGCTTTGATCGAAGCGACGGCTTTTGGTAAACGTCTGATCATCGATACTTTTGAAGCGGCGGGAGTACCGATAAACAGCTTGACTGTATGCGGCGGACTTCCGCATAAAAATAAAATGCTGAACCAAATCTATGCAGACATCACAAGAAAAGAAATTTCTATTGCTAAAGAGTTACAGGCGCCGGCAGTGAGTGCGGCGATGTTTGCAGCAGTGGCGGCGGGAAAGAGAAAGGGCGGATATGATTCCATCCAGGCAGCGGCTAAAAAAATGGCTCGTCTCAAAGATGAAAAAGTGTTTCCAATCTCTGAGCATGTCGCTGCCTATGATGCGATTTATGCAGAATATAAAAAATTACACGATTATTTTGGCCGGGGCGAAAATGATGTGATGAAACAGTTAAAAAAAATAAAAGCACAAATAAAGTAAGACCGATGCAGGGATTCTTTTTCCGAGTGCACCGCTATAGCTGGCGGCTGTCTCGGCACAAATTAGAATAAAGAAAAATAAGGAGGTCTTTTCCATTGTTAGAACAGTTAAAACAAGAAGTTTTTGAGGCAAATATGCTCCTCCCCAAATATCATCTGATCACCTTCACCTGGGGGAATGTCAGCGGGATCGATCGAGATAAGGGATTATTCGTAATCAAACCCAGCGGAGTCGAATATGATCAGCTTAAAGCAGAAGATATGGTTGTAGTTGATTTAAAGGGAAAAGTGATCGAAGGCACATTGAATCCTTCCAGTGATACAGCAACACACCTGGTTTTATATAATCAATTTCCTGCAATAAACGGGATCGTTCATACGCATTCACCATGGGCCGTCTCTTTTGCTCAGGCCGGCGTCAGCATACCAGCCGCCGGAACGACACAAGGTGATTATTTTTATGGAGATATTCCTGTTACACGGGCAATGACAAAAGCAGAAATTGTTACCGAGTATGAAAAGCAAACCGGGGATGTCATCGTGGAAACTTTTGCAAGGCAGGGGTTGGATCCGTCAAAAATTCCGGGAGTCTTAGTGAATGATCATGGTCCCTTTACATGGGGAAACTCTGCAAAAAATGCGGTGCATAATGCGGTAGTATTGGAACAAGTAGCAATGATGACTTATCACAGTTTACAATTGAATCCACACAATATTCGAATGGATCAAAATTTGTTAGATAAACATTTTTTGCGCAAACATGGCGCGAATGCCTATTATGGCCAAAGAAAGGATTAGGTGAGAAGTATGTTGAAAATTGAAGCTAAAGAATTTTGGTTTGTTGTAGGAAGTCAGAATCTTTATGGTGCAGAAGCATTGAAAGAAGTCCAGGCACATTCAGAGGAAATGGTCGCGGGTTTAAATTCGAGCGGCATTCTTCCTTATCCATTAGTTTTTAAAGCACTGGCAGTCAGTTCAGAAAGTATTGTTAAAATCATGAAGGAAGTGAATTACAACGATAAAGTAGCAGGAGTTATTACTTGGATGCATACTTTTTCGCCCGCTAAAATGTGGATCCAAGGGACGAAATTGCTGCAAAAACCATTACTTCATTTTGCTAGTCAATATATTAAAACCATTCCTTGGGAGAAAGTAGATATGGATTTCATGAATCTGCATCAAAGTGCTCACGGAGACCGTGAATACGGATTTATCAACAAACGCTTGGAAAAACACAATAAAATCGTAGTTGGACATTGGCAGGATCCCGAAGCTCAGAAACAAATCGCTGATTGGATGAATATGGCGATGGCTTATGAGGAAAGTTTAAATATAAAGGTCGCGCGATTTGGCGATAATATGCGCAATGTCGCTGTGACAGATGGCGATAAGATCGAAGCGCAAATTCAGTTTGGCTGGACGGTGGATTATTATGGGATTGGTGATCTAGTTGCCAAAATCGATCAAGTAACGCCGCTGGAAATTGAAACACTTTATCAGGAATATCAGAGGAACTATGATTTCGAAATGGATCAGAACGATCCGGAATTCTTTGAAAAACAGGTGAAAGAACAAGCCAGGATCGAAATCGGCTTAAAAAAATTTTTAGAAAATGGCGATTATACAGCATTTTCAACAAATTTTGAAGATTTATATGGCATGAAGCAATTGCCTGGGTTGGCTGTGCAGCATCTGAATGCTCAAGGGTACGGCTTTGCCGGGGAAGGCGACTGGAAGACAGCGGCTCTTGACCGTTTCATGAAAATCATTGCCTCTAACCAGTTGACTGGATTTATGGAAGACTATACCTATGATATGGTTTCAGGAAATGAAGTGATCGTTGGTTCACATATGCTTGAGGTTGATCCAATGTTAGCAAGCAGCAAACCAAGAGTGAAAGTCGCGCCATTGGGAATCGGCGGCAAAGAAGATCCGGCAAGATTAGTCTTTGACGGTGTTTCAGGTTCGGGGATCGTGGCGACTTTACTTGATCTTGGGACACACTTTCGGTTGGTGATAAATGAAATCGAAGCAGTCAAAGCCGCAAGCGATGCTCCCAATATGCCGATTGCCCGTGTGATTTGGAAAACGAAACCTAATTTTAAAGAAGGGATCCACCAATGGATCGAAGCTGGCGGCGGGCATCATACAGTTTTATCTTTGACGGTCAGTCTGGAACAAATGATTGATTGGGCAAAATTAGTTAATTTAGAGTATATTGTGATAAAATAGTCCATAGAATGGGAAAAGAACTTCTGCGTGCTTTCCAGAGGTTCTTTTTTTACCTAGAAAAGAGGAGAATAAATGAAAGTCAACAAAAAAAAGTTTGGCGAAAATGGTGCGATGCTTTATCAAATTGAAAATGATAATGGTCTTATTCTTGAAGCAACGGACTTTGGGGCAAGGATCGTTAAATTATGGGTACCGGATAAACAGGGAGAGTTGAAAAATATTGTTTTAGGATTTGATTCGGCCGAGGAATATTTAGAAAAAGATACTTATTTTGGTGCTACGATCGGGCGTGTTGCCGGTCGTATCCATAATGGTCAATTTAGTATAAGCGGTGTTGATCATGAATTGCCATTAAAAAATGAAAAAGGCAATGTCCTTCATGGCGGACCGCACAGTTTTGAAGAAAAAGTTTGGAAAACGGATATTCAGGAAGGAAAAGAAGAAATCAAATTATTATTTAAATACATCAGCCCGGAAGGGGAAAATGGGTTTCCAGGTGAATTGACCGCTACGACGATCTATACTTTTAATAATGACAATGAATGGACAATTGATTTCATTGCTGCAACCAGCAAAGATACTTTGTATAATCCAACAAATCATGTGTATTTTAATTTAAATGGTGATTTTACTCAATCAGTAGCTAATCATGAATTTTGGCTGGCGGCGGATCGATATGCTGTTTTGGATGAGGACAGTATCCCAACTGGTGAATTACGAGCAGTTGAACAAACTCCTTTTGATTTTCAAGGAGCAGAAAAATCAGTGGATCAAGGGTTTAAATCAAATGATCCGCAAAATAAAATGGTGGATGGATTTGATCATCCTTTTGTACTAGTTCGACCTAGTCTGGATAAACCGCAGGCAATATTAAAAACAGAAGATATGCGGCTGGTTCTCTATACCAATGATCCATCAGTTGTTGTTTATACGACGAATATTGGTGAGAAAACGATCGATATGCAGGGAAAAACCGTCAAAAAACATGCCGGGATCACTCTAGAAACACAAATTTTGCCAGATGCGATCCATCATCAGGGATTTGGGAATATTATTTTGAAGAAGGAAGATATTTTTCATTCAAAAACGATTTACAAAGTGAATTAAAGCAAATAAAAAAAATAGTTTATAAAAAGGTTTTACTTCTGAGTGATTATAAGCTATACTATAGTAGTAATTCGTTTGATAATACTTAGAAGTTCTTTCTACATTTTTGTTTAAGACACCTCTATCGTGGCATCAGGATTATAAAAATATAAAGTGTCTTAAAGTGGCACGAGGAGGAAAACAAACATGGCTCAAGGAACAGTAAA
>JAATEZ010000277.1 GCA_015655485.1 Lactobacillales bacterium
AAATAAACCGTTTGCAGTCTGATCATTTATATAGTCAGTAGTAAAGCCTGTATTACCTGCAGTAAATGAACCATTAACAACCTGTTCCTGTGCCACGTTAATTGAAGTAGACCCAACACAACCAGTTATTGTCGTGGTCGCTGTTGCTGTATAAGTGCCTGCAAGATCAACATCTATAAATGTTCCTGACTGTCCTGTATTCCATGTAAAATTTGATGCAATATCGGCTATCACTGCCCAGTTAGAAAAAAATGACAGTGGTCTTTTAGAAATAAAGTTAGGTAGGCTATGGAATCTTAAAACAGATGTTTCAACTGACTTTATAAATAAACTGGAGTCAAAATTCAGAAGAAAAAACAAATTCCATAATTTTCTCACTGAGAATACACTTTCAAATTCAATCCCATCACTTCTGACTAAATACATCACAAATAAAATAAAATTTAAAACAATCGTCACTTCAATAATGTCAAAAATAAAAACCTCTGTAAGTGATGATGGTCGTAAAATTAGCGGAGCTGCTAATAACAATATTATTTTCATTCATTATAAAACTACAGGTGATATTACTGATATAGGCAGGCTATTGATCGTTATGGTTGATAAAAAAAGTGGATTTGATTTTGAAAATGTTGCCTTGACTCCAAAAAAACTTTCGCCTATTGATACAGATGCACTTCGGCAAGCGGCACTATTTGATCTAACATTATTTCAATCATCTTACCCTAAAAACAATTCTGATGCATATGTTAAATTTATTCAAGGCAAATCCAAAGGTGACTTTTTTAAGGATTCATTGGGATGTAAAAAAGATGTTGATAACAACAAAAGTATACAACAAATATTTGATGCCATCATTGCATTTTCGAAAACCGAAGGTCTTACCATTCCGATACGGGACAAAATTAACGAAGCCATCACCGTTCTTTTAAATAAGAAAGCAAAAGATAAGTATGATCAATCACTTACATTGGATATTGTTCAAAAAAATATTGATAAGTGCATCCCTGATGAACATCCTGCGAAAGGACAGTTTATAACTTTTGTTAATGTTAATGAATACCAAATCGATGAGGTATTCGAACCTACACGACGTTCTGCAACAGATGCCAATACTTTCAAATTCTCTGATGAAAATGATAATTTCTCAGTGAATGTTAAAAAAGCAGCTATAGGAGATGAAAAATCTTCAAAACCTGTTAAAATTGATAAAAATAATAAATGTTTAATGCTACCACTTTCAGATTTTGATTTTGATGAAATTATGAAAGTTGTTGGAGAATAAGATCAATGACGCAAGAGAATCCTTTTAAAGAGATTGTCGCTTTATTTAAAAAATCTCAGCTTTCTGATGAAGATGGATATCTTGTTGCTCATATTCCAGCATCTATAGATTTTAATGATGATATAATTAAGGGATATTTTAAAGATTGTGGATACAAAAATTTACCAGATTACATTGTCCATAAAGAGGACGGTTCGTCGACTATCCATATAAGCAGATCAGCTGCCCATTGGGGAAGTGGGGAAAATGGGATTTCCCCATTTCATATGACTCATAGAAGTTTTTGGCAGCAAATCGCTAATTCTGAATCTATTCCACATCTATTCTTCATACAAGAAGATAAAATCTCATCCTGTGACGAGCCTTCTACAGATACGGTAAGAGCTTACAATCTTTTCTTTGCTTTTAAAAAACTTATCTTTACTGTAGCAGATCACATTCAAAATGAAAATGCTGTCATCTTCATTACCTCAGATACAGGATTAAGTAAGTTTGAAATTTCTACTTCTGTTGATTTTAAAGAATTGCAAAAAATAACCAACCCGACAAATAAGCTTGAAGAAATAATTAAGTTACAAAATTTATTGAATATAGACGATCCACATAAAAAAGAAAGAATTTCCGTCATGCGATCTTCTATTGCTGAATTCATTAACATCACATTGAATAAAACTAATATATTTCTAGATCTTATAAAAAAATCTTCACTTCTACCAAGCAAATATGATGATCTTTATGATATATATATGCGGCGTTTTTCAGTAAACAAAATCCTTAATGAGCTTGATGAGAAAAGTATTGAATTTACCAGTAAAATAAATGAATTTATCTCATCGAGTCAAACCAAAGCAATCACTATGCCTGGAGCATTAATCGCTGTCGGCGCATTAGCTAAAGTTGGAGGAGTATTGGAGGCAGCATTAATATTAGGTGGACTTTGGATGATTAGGATAGTAACTATTTCCGCAAATGATATTTATAGAGAATCATTAGACACCCTCAACCATAGGATAGTCAATGCGTTTAAAAAATATCTCAAATTTGATGAAGGAAAAGAAGTTAAGGAAAATGCTGTAGAGATAGAAGCAGATCTTAAGAGAAAGATAGTGAAAGCAAAGGAAAGACTCGATAATATTGACATATTATCAACAGTAATGTTTCTTTCTGGTTTTTTTTATTTGATAATTCATTTAATGTTTCCAGCCATATCAAAATAAGCTAGAAAAAATTTTGATCTTTCTCTGTAATTCATTTTGGATCAGAATATGGGAGGAAGTCACGATAAAACTCATTTAAAAAACTTCTACAGTATAATGATTGTAAGTAACGTAAGCGGGTGGCGAACTCACCTTGCCG
>JAATEZ010000494.1 GCA_015655485.1 Lactobacillales bacterium
GGAAGTCGTTGACAAAAAGACACCTATGCTGGAAGCCTTTCGTGAAGCAGATAATGTCTTGCGTCAAGGAGTTCAGGGGATTTCTGATTTGATCACAGCACCAGGCTATGTCAATCTTGATTTTGCCGATGTGAAAACAGTCATGGAGAATCAAGGAACGGCAGTCATGGGGATTGGTGCGGCAAGTGGGGAAGATAGAGTAATCGAGGCAACTAAAAAGGCTATTTCATCACCATTGTTAGAGACTTCGATAGATGGAGCGGAACAAGTATTGCTGAACATCACTGGGGGTCTGGATATGACTTTATTTGAAGCCCAGGACGCTTCAGACATTGTAACAAGTGCTGCTTCTGGAGACGTTAATATTATTCTGGGTACTTCGATAAATGAAGATCTGGAAGATGAGATCGTTGTAACGGTCATTGCGACTGGGATCGATCCAACGAAAAAAGAGAAAAAAAGTCCACGGTCAACCAATAGAAACAGTCAGATCCAGTCAGTTCCGCAACGGCCAACTTTAGATTTAGACAGTTCTAAAATTTCTGAGGAAGACAGTGCTTTTGGGGACTGGGATATTCGCAGAGAACCAAATGTTCGAACAAACACGGAAGATACTCCATTTGAAAATCTTGAAAAAAAAGATTTTGATACATTCACCAAAGAAGAGACCCCTTCTCATGATGAGGACGAAGGATTGAACACACCGCCTTTTTTCCGTCGAAAGAGATAAGAAAAGGGAGGAACCAAAATGTTGGCAGATAATGTGAAACAAGTAGAAAAACACATTGCAGCTGCTTGTGATGAGGTTCATCGACCTGTGAACAGTGTTCAAGTAATAGCTGTCACCAAAACCGTTTCTGCAGCCCAAGCAAGCGAACTGGTTCAGCTGGGTATCACGAATATCGGCGAAAATAGAGTGGATAAATTACTTGAGAAAAAGCAGGCATTGAAAAATGAAAAACAGGTAAAATGGCACTTGATTGGGAATCTGCAGCGAAAAAAAGTAAAATTGATCATTAATGAAATTGATTATTTCCATGCTTTAGATAGTCAGAGTTTGGCCGAAGAAATTCAAAAGCGGGCTGGCCGAGTGATCAAATGTTTCGTTGAAGTCAATGTTTCAAAAGAGGAAAGTAAGCATGGGATAGCAGTTGAGCAGACAGAAGCTTTCATAAAGAGCTTGCAGGTTTTTCCTAATATTCAAGTTGTTGGTTTAATGACAATGGCTCCGTTGAAAGCGGAAAAGACAGAGATTTTGGAATATTTCCAGACACTTCGCCAGGTTCAAAATCAAATAGCTGAAAACAAATGGAAACATGCCCCTTGTCTGGAATTAAGCATGGGGATGAGTCGGGATTATCCATTAGGAGTAAAGTCTGGTGCGACGTTTGTTCGTATTGGCACTGCATTTTTTCAATAAAGAATTGGAGAGGGAGGAGAATGGCAGATGTCATTTTTTAGCAAAGAAGGCATTATCAACTTCTTCGGTTTGAGTGGAAACGAAGAAGAGTACGAGGAAGAATACGAAGAAATAGAACCGCAGCAGAAGGTTGTCAATGAATATGAACCCATAAAAGCGGCAAGCTCTGCTTATTCAACTAGCAGAGAGAACCAGAGCAGTCTGAACTCACAACCATCTTCCTATCAAACAAAATCAAATAACGAACGGAAAAAGGTTATTGCTATGCATGGAACGAATTCTACTAAAAATGAATCTGGCAGTGTTCAAAAATCCGCTAATAAAATTATTGTGTTGGAACCGAGAGTCTATTCTGAGGCCAAGGATATCGCTAAATGTATTATTAGAAATGAAGTAGTTATTATCAATTTTCGTGTGATCGAAGAAAAACAGGCAAGACGCATCGTTGATTTTCTGACTGGAGTCGTTTTTGGAGTAGATGGCGATATTCAAAGGATCGGTGATGAAATTTTTGTCTGTACACCTGCCAATACGGAAATTGATGGAACAGCGACAAAAAGTTTATTGGATGGACAATTTTTTAAATAGAAAGAAAGGTGGATTAACTTCTTGGCACAATTGTTGAGTATTTTTCAGAATGTAGTTTATTTTTATTCAATATTCTTAGCGATATATGCATTGCTTTCCTGGTTTCCAGGTGCCTATGACTCCTCCTTTGGGCGGTTTTTAAGCAGAATATGTGAACCGTATTTATGATTGTTCAGCAGATTGCCATTACAAATAGGGCCAATCGATTTTACCATTATCGCGGCGATTTTTGTACTCAATATGGCTAGTCAAGGCATAGTTATAATAATTAGCCTTATCTTGTAAAAAGTGTATTTCAATATAAGGGGGATGAGTATCTATGCTTGCAAATGTGTATCAACATTTTCGGAAAGATGAACATCCTTTTATTGATTTATCAACAGATTGGATCGAAGAGGTCGAAAATCAATATGCACCGATCTTAACTGATTTTCTTGACCCGAGGCAGGCTTTTATACTAGAATCATTAGTTCGCTTAAATGGAGATCTTGAATTTAAGTTTTATGGGGGTTATGAGGAGGCGGAAAGACGGCGCAGCATCATTTATCCGGAGTATTATCGACCGACGAAAGAAGAGTTTAACATTTCATTATATGAAATCGTCTATCCAATCAAATTTGCCAAACTGTCTCATGGAAAAATTTTAGGAACATTATTAGCTACCGGTGTCCGAAGGGATTTTTTTGGAGATATCATTTCTGACGGGGAACGATGGCAATTGTTTTTAAAAGCGGAGATCGCAAACTATGTAGTGAATCAAATTGAAAAAATAGGCAAGATTTCTGTAAGACTTGAAGAACGAAAGTACACAGATATTTTATTGCCAAAAGATGAATGGATTTTTGAGCAGACAACGGCAAGCTCCTTAAGGCTAGACAATTTGATCGCTTCTGTTTATAATATTTCTAGACAACGATCAAAACAAATGGTCGAATCAGGAAAAGTAAAAGTAAATTGGACCGAGAATGTCCATCCTGATTTTGTTTTAGACTTGTTAGATATTGTGTCGATTAGAGGGTTTGGACGAATTCAATTGAAAGAGATCACTGGCAAAACAAAAAAGGAAAAGTATCGTTTGATTTTGGGTGTTTTAAGAAAATAATGAGGTGAAAACTATGACATTAAGTCCTTTAGATATACGTAATAAAAGTTTTTCAGTAAAAATGAGAGGTTTCAGTACTGATGAAGTGGATGACTTTTTAGATCAAGTGATCAACGATTATGAAGAAGTGATCAGAAATAATCGTGATTTGGAAAAATCATTAAAGCATGCCGATGAAAAATTAGCTTACTTTAATGAATTAAAAGATGCGTTGAATCAATCCATCATCGTTGCTCAAGATACTGCGGATAAAATGAAAGACAGCGCAACGAAGGAATCAGAGTTGATTATTTCTACAGCGGAGGCACAAGCAAAGGAAACTGTGACTGAAGCGACGAATAAAGCTAATGATATTTTAAATGATGCGACTGCGCGAGCACGCGAATTAGCAGTAGAAACGGATGATTTAAAGAAAAAAACGCGTTCCTTCCATCAAAAACTTTCTTTACTTATTCAATCACAGATGGATCTAGTCAATAACAGTGAGTGGGATGAAATTCTCAAACCTTTCTCGGCCTATGTCAATGATCATCATGAACATGTCAGAGAAATTTTAGATGAAGAAACTCTGGAAAAAACAGAGGAAACTGAAAACGATTCTGCGGACGTAAAAATCGAAGAAGATCATCAAATCGTTTTTGATGATGAAGAAGGAACCAAAGAAGCTGTCGATCCGGAAACGACATCTATTCTTTTTCCCGATACGGATACCATAACGTATGGAGATAAAGGTAAAACTGAATAAATCAATCCGATAAAACAGAAATTATACTGAACTCTTTAAGCGAGTCAAAGAATGGTGAAAGTTTGGCAGACCCTTCAGTATGAAGATCCTTTGTCCATGATTCAGAGTTGAATTGATCAAGTAAACTCTGGCGGTTTGAACCGATATCTTCACCGAGCGCATTTTTGATCAAATAAAAATGTGAAAGCTGGGTGGTACCACGAACATTTTCGTCCCTTTTTAGGATGAGAGTGTTTTTTTTTAAAAGTTTTTTGTTTCGTGACTTAAAACAGCTCAAAGTCAGACACGGTTCGTAAAGCTTTTAAAAGTATCCGGCTTTACGAACCAGACTTTTCAACAATAGATCGGGATGAAATTCACGGCAGAAAGCGCCGCTGAGATTTCTCTCTCGCTATTGCTCAAAGTCAGACACGGTTCGTAAAGCTTTTAAA
>JAATEZ010000352.1 GCA_015655485.1 Lactobacillales bacterium
ATGACATGCATGAATTTAACATTTTTCAAGCTGTAAAAAACTGCGCCGATCGTATAGGAAGTTCCGCCTAGTGCGAGTAAAAGTACGCCGTTAAAGCCCAGAGAATCATACAAAGGTTTGATCGCTAAGATACAAAGCCAACCCATAATGATATAAATCGAGGTGACAGCGTTGCTTTTTTTTTGCAGCCAAATGGATTTAAAAACAACTCCTGCAAATGCTATCGCCCAAATAACAATAAATAACGTCCAGCCCAGCCAGCCCTTGATGGCAAGCAGGCAATAAGGTGTGTAGCTTCCTGCGATCAATAGGAAAATAGAACTATGATCAAATATCTGAAAGACTTTGCGTGCTTTAGTAAAAATCAAACTGTGAAAAAGAGTAGAACACAGAAATAATAAGATGAGTGTTGTCCCGTAAATGGCATAAGAAACAACATGGAGGGTCGAACCAAGTTTAACTCCTTTGATCAGTAATAAAACCAGCGCGACCACACTTAGACCGAACCCGATCCCGTGTGTTACAGCATTGAAAACTTCATTGACGACCAAATACTTTTTCGAAAAAATTGGATTATTCATTTCAATCCTTCCTTTTCTATCATTTTAAGTGAAAAACAGGCTGAAATCTGTTATACTATCTTTTGACAATAAAAACTTGTCAACCATATTCTAACATGAATGAAGTTCTTTTTAAAAGAAAGAGTGAAAAATTATGCCAAAAATTAAAATTGTAACAGATTCTTCTTGTACCATGGAGGTTTCTGAAAGAGAAAAATTAGGGATACATATCGTTCCGCTTTCTGTCATGATAGATAATGTAGTCATGTCTGATGATGATTCACTTAGCGGAGAAGCGTTCATGCAGCTGATGTATAAGGCAAAAAGTCTGCCGAAAACCAGCCAGCCTGCGATTGGAGTGTTCGCGGACCTTTATGATAAATTAGCGGAAGATGGCAGTGAGATCATTTCGATCCATATGAGCGAAGCTTTGAGCGGAACTGTCAGCGCCGCCAGACAAGCGGCTCAGCTCTGCAAAGCGAGTGTAACAGTCATTGATAGTGAATTTACCGACCAATCCCTTTCATTTCAAGTGATCCAGGCGGCTCAGCTGGCGTTGGAAGGAGCTTCAAAAGCTGAAATTTTAGATGCGGTAGAAGCCGTTAAACGACAATCACAATTATTTATTGGTGTTTCCAGTTTAGATAATTTAGTTAAAGGCGGTCGCGTTTCTCGAGTAGTTGGTGTCCTTTCCAATTTATTCAATGTGAAAGTTGTGATGGAGTTTGTTAATAATGAACTAGTCATTCAAGCCAAGGGAAGAGGCATGAAGACCTTTAATAAATGGTTCGATGAGTTGAAGATAGAAATTCAGAAACTGCAAAATGTTCACCCAATAAAAAAAATTGGTATCTCTCATGCTGACGGGGCAGAATTAGCCAATTATTTTAAAGAGGCGCTGCAGGCACTCTACCCGGAAATGCATATCCCTGTTTTGCATACCAACCCTATTATTGCTACGCACACAGGTAAAGGAGCATTCGCTATCATGTTTTACACTGAATAGTCATGATGAAAAGCAGATCAAGACGGTCTGCTTTTTTCAAGTTAAAAAATTGATTCATTTATCGATGATTTCAACAGGGGGAAAATGATGAAACGGATACATCAAAATTTAAAAGGAATTATTTTTGCATTGGTTCTTGCTTTGTGTTTTTTCCTGTTATTAAGTATGAAAATCCCTAAGGCGGCCCCATTGTTGAGCCAGTCTAAAAGCAAAGTGGAACGATCAGATTCTCAAAAAGAAGTGCTCAGGCTTGTGGCGATCGGTGATTCATTGACGGAAGGGATTGGCGATACGACTAATTCAGGCGGTTATGTTCCTTTGATTTCGCAATCTTTGACGGAGACTTATAAATTAAACGCGGTTGAAACAGATAATTTTGGGGTTTCGGGGAATCGAAGCGATCAGATTTTGAAAAGAATCAAGAATAAAACAGATATTCAGAAATCCTTAAAAAGTGCCGATGTGATCGTTTTGACTGTAGGCGGGAATGATTTGATGAAAATAGTGAAAAGCAAATTGTTGAATGGTTTAACTACTGACAGTTTCACTAAACCTATGGCCCAATATAAAAAACGGCTTGAAAATATTTTTAAGGAAATTCGTCAATACAACGAAACTGCGCCCATTTATCTTTTTGGGATCTATAATCCCTTTTATGTCTATTTTTCTGATATCACAGAAATGCAGGATATTGTCGACAATTGGAATGACACTTCGCAAAGCACTGCTGAACAAGAGGGAAATAGTTATTTTATTCCAATCAATGACTTATTGTATAATGGTTCAGGGATCACTGAAAATACGACGGATTCCGGAACAGGCAGTTCCAGCGGTTCCACCAGCAATTCAGCAGAAAATGATTTGATATTTGAAAAAGATCATTTCCATCCAAACAATTTAGGTTATCAAATCATGGCTAATGCCTTACGAGATAAAATGGCTGAAACCAAAAAAAAATGGTTGGATAAAGAATGAAAAAGAAAGGGAAAGATATGGCTGAGAGTAAAACCAAACGCAATTTAAAAGAAAAACAAAAAAGGAAAATAAATCCATGGAAAATCTCTTTTCTCGTTTTAGCTGGTTTATTATTAGGAGCCCTTTTATTTTTTACTGTCAGGGTATTTGAAAATAGGGAAGTTTCCTATACACCAAGCTCGGATACTTTGACTCAAAGCGGGGAAGCGACTTTTCAGGTCCAATTAAAAAAAGCTCAAGTGAACCAAGTAATTGATTATTATCTGAACGATTTTCAAAAAGGATCCAGTGTTAAATATAAGTTTTATTTAGAGAATGTCGCTTTATTAAACGGAACCTTTCAAGTATTAGGTCATGATGTTGAATTTTACTTGTATTTCGATCCTTATGTGACGGAAGAGGGCAATGTATTGTTGAAAGCGAAGAGCTTATCAATAGGAACTTTATCACTGCCTATTTCTGATATTTTAAAATATGTAGTGAAAAATTATAAATTGCCTAAATGGGTAGAACCAGATACCGAAAATAATTCTATTTTGATCAATCTGAATAAATTTGAAATGGCAAATGGCATGCATATTTTAGCAAATAAAATCAATTTGGTCGATGATGATATCCGGCTTGATGTTTATTTGCCGGCCACAGCCGGTTCTTCCAGTGATTCAACGCAGTCAACAACAAGTACAAGTGAAAAATAAAAAAGGATTTCTGGAAAGGACGGAAGGATGAGAAGGAGTTTTTATCATTATTTATTAACTTTAAGAGGCCCTAATATTGCTGATCCAGTGACAAAGCTTGCGAATGATGTGGGCATAGATATCCAATTTCCTAAACAATCACAAAATTATCATGATATTTCTAATTATTTAGAATTATCGACTGATTATTTGACTTCCATGGATATTTTTGATAAAGCCTGGGATAAATATGTGGAAAATAATCATTAAAATTTAAAGAAAAAAAGGATGGAAAAGATGGGGAAGATGGGGAAAAAGGATAAACGCAGCATTCCATTGCTTTATTTTATTATTTCAATAATTTTTGTCATAATTATCAGTGTCGGAGGGACTTATTTCTATTTAGAAAAAAAATATACTGTCCAGCTTTCAGAAGAATCAGCTGAAACCGGCAGCGGCGATCTAGCAAAGATCCAGGAACTCTACTCGGATATAAATACCAATTACGTCGGGGATGTGGATAAAGATGCTTTGGTCGAAGGCGCACTAAAGGGGATGACTGATGCGCTTGGTGATCCTTATACGACTTATTTGGATACTAAGGAAGCAGAGGATCTGAACACGACACTTTCTGGAAGTTTCGAAGGGATCGGGGTCTCTTTGATGCTTGAAAATGAAATCCCGGTCATTTCTCAGGCTCCTATCACCGGTTCGCCGGCAGAAAAGACCGGATTAAAGTCAGGAGATATTATTTTAAAAGTAGGCGATGAAGAGACCAAAGGGGAAACTCTATCAGATGTTGTGGCTAAAATCAGAGGAAAAAAAGGATCAGAAGTTAAATTAACGATCAGGAGGGCCGAAGAAGAATTTACAGTGACCATCGTTCGCGGCACGATTCCGGTTGAATCGGTGACCAGCCAGCTGGATTCGGATGATTCAAAGATCGGTGATATCCAAATAACAAGTTTTGCCGAAACAACTTTTGATGAAGTGCAAGCGGCCGTAGATGCTCTTAACGAGGTCATCAAGGCGGCAGGACCGGTGTCTTGGGTTGAAGCTCCCATCGCTATCGATGTTGCCAATCTTCGGGAGCGCGCGAGCGCTTACAGTTCAACCCACATGAGCGCGCACGACTAGCGCCATCCCAATCCATTTACCCAAGGGCGGCCAATCATTGGCCGCC
>JAATEZ010000013.1 GCA_015655485.1 Lactobacillales bacterium
ATGAATGTAGAAGAAATAAAAAAGCGTCCTATATTGACGATGCTTTCGGGATTAGCTGCAGGCGTTGCGGGAGCATTGATGTACGAAAAGGTATCTGATGGTATTTTTTTTGAAGTCGGAGGAACCAGTGTAGATATTTCCGTAATTAAAAATGGAAATGTCATGATCAAAAATGCGCAGGTAGGCGGGCATAAAACCTATGTAAAGTCTTTGGATGTTCGTACTCTTGGAATTGCAGGAGGAAGTATGATCATGATCGATAAAAAAGCTAAAAAAGTTATCGATGTTGGGCCTCGTAGTGCTCACATAGCTGGACTAGATTATGAATGCTTTGAGGAACTAGGAGACAAAGAGGCTTTAAAGGTAAATTTTGTCTCTCCTAGAGAAGGCGATCCTCAAAACTATTGTGTAGTTTCAAAAAAGGATAAAGACAGCTATGCGTATACTTTGGCAGGTGCGGCAAATTATCTTGGTTATGTGCCTGAAGGCGATTATGCTTACGGCAATCAAAAGTCAACTATGATTGCATGGGAAAAATTGGGTGAGTTTTTAGGCCTTCCCTCAAAGAAAATTGCAGAGCAAGTTTTAAAGATCGCTCTTGATAAAGTTATGGTGATCGTAAATGATTTAATTGAGGAATATACATTGAATCCTGCACTAATCACTTTAGTTGGAGGGGGAGGAAGTGCAGCTGTGTTGGTTCCTGCGATTGCCATGAGAGAAGAGATGAAATATAAAATCGCAAAAAATGCTCCTTATATTTCGACTATTGGAGTAGCATTAGCCATGGTTCGTGAACAGATTGAACGTAGTATTATCAATCCAGGTGAAAATGATATAAAAAAAATTCGAGCAGATATTTTGGAAAAAATAGTGCGCGCAGGCGCATCAGAAGAAACAGTAGAAATCACTATAGAAGTTGATCCGCAAAAAAATGTTTTGCGAGCGATTGCAACGGGTTCGACAGAGCTTAGAACGAAAAATCTGATTGAGAAAGAACTCACTTTATCTGATATGGAAGAAGTAGTTGGTAAAGCGCTAAATGTTTCTAGTGTGACTGATATTGAAAAATATGATTCTTGTGATCGATGGTTTATTTTCCAGAAAAAACAAATTGAAAAAAAATTATTTGGAATGATAAAAAAGAAAAAAAATAGTATCGTTGTCCTGGATCGAGAAGGAGTTGTACGCCTGGTAAAAGAAAATGCCTTTTCTTTTTCATTTACGAAAAAAGAAGTTCGATCTGGATTTAAAGAATTTGTGGATAATCAAACAATATTTTCGGATGCAAACGCGACGATACCCAAAATATTTCTATTCTATAAAGAAAAAATAGTAGATTTAACTGGGCTGCAGACAGCAGAACAGCTGTTCTCAATGTTAGATGTAGAACTGGAAATGTTGGAAGAAAATCAAAAAATAATGGCTGTGGCATTTCACTGAGATTAGTAGAGGTTGAGTGTAATGAATTTATCAAATGAAATTTATGATGAAATAGGTGCTTTGTTAGAGTTGGAAACGGATACTGCTGTTCAACAACTTTCTAGAGATAAAGTTCATTATTATTTGGATCGATCGCTAGAAATTGGAAGGCTAGCAGCAAAAAATTATGAGTCTAAATCTATTTATGATCTTTATCAAAAAAATAATATTTTAGTCGAAGAGTTGCTTTATGATAGTAAATTTACAAAAATGTATCGAAAACGAGCAGAGATAAAAAAAAGAAACAAGGAATATATTGTCACCCTTTATACAAAAACGATTGAGATAACGAGGCAAAGTAGTGATTTTATGAGAGAAAGATTACAAATGAAGATGTTTTTTTCTAATGAGCAGTTAAAACAGCTTTATTTGGCTCATGAATTCTATCATTATCTAGAATTTACTCAATTAGGTTTTACCTATGAAAATTTGGAAAAAATAAAGAAGAAAACTTTTTTTGGAAAATCGATCCTAAAGGGATTGGTTCCAACTTCTGAGATTGCTGCACACGCATTTGCCCAGACTTTTTGTAAGTTTCCGATGTATCCTAGTCTCTTGGAGTATTTTGATTTAATTTTTTTTAAAGAAATGACAGAACTACAGTTTGTAGAATTGATAAATAATTCAAAAAAAATAATTATAGACAGATGAGGAGAGATTCAAATGAACAAATTTCAAACTATGTTGGATAGCAACAAGATGTCGCTGATCGTCAGTTTGCCGGCAAATAATATTGAATTTGCCAGAGCGGCCATTCGTGGAGGAGCTAATGCAGTCAAGGTTCATATCAATGTATTCCATAGGGCAAGTGGTAATACTTTCGGTTCATTCGATGAAAATCAAGAGTTTTTTGATCAGTTATTTTCTGAGTTCTCAGGACCTATCGGGATCGTACCTGGCGGATCAAGTAAGGATATTTTAGAAACAGAATTGAATAAGATAGAAGAAAAGGGATTCAGCTTTTATTCTATGTATATGCATGAAACTTCGACTTCGTTATTAAGAATGAAAAGTATTGCTAAAACGGTGGCAGGCGACTTTACTTATCAAGAGAATGATATCTCATTATTGAAAGATTTCGGTATTTCTGCCTTTGAAGCGTCTATTGTTCCAGGTGAACAATATGGTGATCCATTAACAGTCAAGAATTTGATTAATTATAAAGAAATCGTAAACAAAGTTAAAATTCCTGTTATCCTACCTTCTCAAAAAAAATTAATACCAGAGGATGTTCAACTTTTACATCAGGCAGGGATCAGTGCAGTAATGATTGGTGCGGTTGTTACTGGAAAAGAGGTTGGGAGTATCGAAAGAAGCACATACGAGTTTAAAAATGCGATAGATAAATTATAAAGGAGACAGTGAATGATAAAAAAAAGACCTAGTTATTTTTCTGAACCATCTAAAAAAGAAAAAGTAATAAAACAGTTTATTGGCGATGTTATTATCTATGGTTCTACACCAGCAGGAATCGCTGCGGCGATCCATTTAGCTGAAAAAGGTCGAAAAGTGATCATAGCGGAATTTAGCGACTATCATATTGGAGGCATGACAAGTTCAGGCCTAGGAGCGACTGATTTTGGAGCCGAAAAAGCAGTTGGCGGGATCTCAAGGGAGTTTTATAAAAAGATAGGACATTATTATGGAGTTTCAGAACAGACCAGATTTGAGCCTAAAGTCGCTAAAAAAATTTTTCAGACTTGGCTGAAGAGCTATTCAATTGCAGTTTTTTTTTCACAGCAGTTGGCTTCAGTCCAGGTGGAAGACCGCAAAATAAAAAGTTTAACTATGTTAGACGAGACTATTTATTCTGCTGAAATATTCATTGATGCTAGTTATGAGGGAGACCTATTAGCGAAAGCAGGTGTTTCTTACAACATAGGTCGAGAAGATAATTCACGTTATCATGAAATATATAATGGTATTCAATTTGGCAGCCCACATCATAAATTTGAAGAATGGATCGATCCCTATGTTGTTGAAGGAAACCCAAACAGTGGGCTTTTATGTGGTATCGAAAATCAATCAGTGGAGGAGCTTGGTTTCAATGGAAAGGGGGATAAAAGAATTCAGGCCTATAATTTCAGAATTTGTTTAACTGACTTCAAAGAGAATAAAATTGATTTTTTTTGCCCGGATGGTTATGATCCAAATCATTATTTGTTGCTTCTTCGTTACTTGAAAAAAGGTCATTGGGATGCGTTGAAATTAAATACACTCCTCCCTAACGGAAAATCAGATTTGAATAATCATGGTGCTTTTTCAACTGATTTTATCGGAGAAAATTATGTTTGGCCGGAGAGTGATTATTTTACCAGGGAAAAAATTTATCAGGCTCATTATACTTATGATTTGGGATTACTGTTTTTTTTGACTAATGATCCTAGAGTGCCTGATTTTATTCAAAAAGAAGTTTCCAAATGGGGACTTCCTAAAGATGAATTTACAGAAAGTAATCATTGGCCTCCACAACTATACATTAGGGAAGCCAGAAGAATGATTTCTGATTATGTGATGACAGATAGAAATTGTTTGGGAATTGAAAAAGTTGCGGATTCGGTCGGGTTAGCTTCTTATCATATGGATTCGCATAATTGTCGTCGCGTTATTATAGATGGTCGTGTAGTAAATGAAGGGGATGTAGAAATTCCAGCTAAACCATTTCCAATCTCTTATCGTTCTCTTGTTCCTAAAAAAAAGGAAATCACAAACTTAATTGTTCCAGTTTGTCTTTCAAGTTCTCATATCGCTTATGGTTCAATCAGAATGGAGCCTGTTTTTATGATTCTAGGGCAATCGGCTGGGATCATTGCTGATTTAGCCATGGCAAAGAAAATTGCTGTGCAGGATATATCTTATGAAGAATTAGAAAAAGAGTTGGTGAATGCCGGTCAAATAATTGTTTGGGATGATAGTATTTCTGATGATCCCACATTGCGAATGCAAAAAACTTTTTGAAATATTTTGATAAAAAGCGGTCTCTGCTTAATTTGTTTGTGCTTAAGATCGCTTTTTTTGATTTATAAAAATTGAACTACTTTAGTTGTTAATATGATTTACTAAATAATCACTGAGTTTTTTAAAATAAACTGTAAAATTTTTAAGTAAATCTAAAGAACAAGCTATGTTGAGTGACAAGCAATGGAGACAAAAATATAAAAAATTCAACGACTGTTTAAAATTTATGATATATTAAATCCATAAAAGCGCTTAAAAATGACTATTTTTAAAATAAAAGACTATAAGCGAAAAACATTTTAATTTGGGGGAAGTTTTCATGAAAGACAGTCGTGAGAAGATAATTAGTGAAAATTTGAAAAAATTAAATCAGAGTAAGAAGGAAGCATATAAAATCAGCAAAGCTTCATTTTATGGAGCGACTGCCGAAGAAATTTCAGAAATAACTGGGTATGACCGCAGCAATGTCAGTCGGGAATTAAACCGATTATATAAAAGTAAAAAGGTCATTAAGGTTAAAGGAAAACCAGTTTATTATCTGCATAAAGATATTTTCAATGATTTAACTAGAAAAGGTCATTTCTCAAAAGATACGCCGCTCGTTTTTGAGAAGCTTCAAGATTTTTTGGATTTTCTCAAAAACGGAAAAAAAATCGAATTTTCTCTGGTCTCTGAAAAAAAGCAGCAGGAAATAAAAATGTCTGAGAAAAAAGAATGGGCCTATTCATTTTCTAAATTAATTGGTCATGATAAAAGTTTAAAAAATCAAGTAAAGCAGGCCACAGCAGCGATCCTTTATCCCCCTAAAGGACTCGATACTTTGCTGGTAGGCGACACAGGTGTTGGCAAGACGGCTTTTGCCAATATTATGTATAATTTTGCGATTGAAAGTAAACGTTTGAAAAAAAATGCGCCCTATGTAGTGTTTAATTGTGCCGATTATTCGGGCAATTCGCAATTACTGCTTTCTCACTTATTTGGACATAAAAAGGGTTCCTTCACAGGGGCTGATAAAGATAAAAGCGGAATTGTAGAAAAAGCAGACCATGGAATTTTATTTTTGGATGAAGTTCATCGACTTCCTCCTGAAGGACAAGAAATGTTATTCACTTTAATGGATAATGGGGAGTACCGCATGCTTGGGGAATCGGATACGGTTCATCATGTTCATATCTTAATAATTGCGGCCACGACAGAGTCTTTAGATAAAGCTGTTTTAAATACATTTTTACGACGGATCCCCAATATTATTTCCATCCCGAATATAGAGGAGCGTTCAATTGAAGAAAGGATGGAATTGATTATGCTTTTCTTTAATCAAGAAGCAAAAAAAATTGACCATCCTATTTGTGTATCGAATGAGGTAGTAAAATTTTTTTTGATTTATGAGTGCAAATATAATATTGGACAATTACGAAATGACATTCAATTGATTTGTGCAAGTGCTTTTGTTGAGATGATCAGTAAAGAAGAGGAAACTATTCATGTAAAATTGTCACAGCTTTCTAATCAATATGGAAATTTTTTAAATATTTTAGGTGAAAAAAGAGATTTTCTTTCTTTAAATTTTGATTGGCCCAGCGATCATACCTTCATTTTTGATTCTTCAAATAGGACCAATGATATCGAAGACTTTCTTTTGATACGAAATCAGGAAAAAAATTTTTACGAAAATATTGAAAATATCTCAAAACAATATTTTAATAAAGGTTTGGATAAAAAAGAAATTATTGATATGGTGGATAAAGAGTTAGTCCAATATTTCATGACAAATAATTATTATGAAGAATCCAAAACATTACAAGAAAGAGAGGAACCAATCTACAAAATTATCTCAAAAAGGGAATATGATTTTTTGAGTGATATTTTGATTTCCACAGTTACAGAAAATAAAATCAATTTATCCAATACTAAGGAAATTATCGGTATTGTTTTACATCTGGAAGCATTGATCGAAAGAATCCGAGAGAATAAAACCACTAAAATACCCAGAGCTGAATCGATTTTAAAAGAAGATTCCTTATATTATAAAATGGCCGAAAAAATAGTAAGAACAATTGAAATAAGTAAAAAAATGACTATTCCACAATATGAAATCAACCTTATCGCTGTTTTTCTTGAATCGCTGACCGTTGAAAAATCAGCAAGAAAAGTAGGAATATTGGTATTGACTCATGGAAGGATCGCGAGAGAATTAGCAGATGTAGCCAACGTATTGCTGAAATCACAACATGCTCATTTTATGTGTATGCCATTAGATGAGAAAGTGAGCCTTGTATTAGAGAGAACAAAAAAGCTGGTCCAGAGAATAGATGAAGGCAAAGGAGTGCTGCTTTTGGTTGACATGGGTTCGTTGACTTCATTTGGAGATATTATTTCCCAACAAACCAATATTTCAATTAAAACAGTGACCATGGCAAGTACGTTAACAGTTTTAGAGGCCACTCGTTTAGCCCAAATGAGTTCAAGCACTCTGGAAACAATTGAACAAAGTCTAAAAAATATTGTGGATTATCCTAAATCGGCTAGAAAAGAAATTTGTAACCAATCGACCAGCCAATTATCATTTTTAGAGAATGAAAAATTACTAAAATTATTAGAAAATGTTTTAACTTTTTTAGACTCAAAAAAGGCTGTCAGTGATTTAAATGAGGTTTACGAGAAAATCTTAGATAACTTGGGGATAGATCCCAACAGTTCTTTATATATTAAATTTATTTTTCATACCACGTGTATGCTGGAAAGAGTCATTAAAGGGGAAACTTATGGTTATAATCACTTTAAGCAAAAATTAGGAGAGTATAAAAAATTATTTGTAACTATAAAGCAAGCTTTTATTGAAATAGATAATGCGTGGGGAGTTGCCATACCTGATTCAGAATTAGCCTATGTCACAGAGATTTTTATTTTTTTCAACAAACCATTTATAACCGCTATCTGATTTTCACACAAAAACACACATGTATTTGACACACAAAAACCATCTTGGCAGCACACATTTTATAGACAAATGTGTGTTGTTTTTTTTATAAAAATAATGAATTTCAAAGCAAATATTAAATGACACACATAACTTAAAAAGCTGGCATGCTTTTTGCTTACTTAAAACCGAGGAGGTGAAATCATGATTGGGGTACTTATTATTACTCATGGGAAATTTGCAGAAGGATTATTAGATAGTGTTCATTTAATTATGGGCAAACAGGAAAAGTGCGAGATACTGTCGCTTCATCATGGGGATAGTATTGAGGAATTTTCTCAAGCTATTTTTGAAAAGATGAGAAAGCTGGATGAAGGTTCAGGCGTAATAGTTGTGACTGATTTATATTCTGCCAGTCCATATAATCAGACAGCTTTAAATCATAATAGATTATTGAAAGAAAAGATCCATTACCGTTTGTTATCCGGAGTCAATCTGCCCATGCTGTTAGAGATATTCAATCAGCGGCTAATGAATAAATCATTAGATACTATGACAGAAAAAGCGCTGAATTCTGCAAAAAAAGGAGTTAAAGAATTTTTTATTGAACTAAAAAAAGTGCATTAGCCCTTTTTTAAATCAATGATCACTACTACCAAAAGAAACGAGGAGAAAATATCATGGCAAAAATTGTCTTAGCAAGAGTCGATGATCGTCTGATCCATGGGCAAGTTATGACTGCCTGGTTACAATATACAGGAGGAAACCATATTATTATAGTGGATGACGCGACTGCCAAAGACGAATTCACGAAAACAATTATTAAGATGGCAGTCCCAGTGGGAATTGGTTTAGATATTTTCACGATTGAAGATGCTGCAGAAAAAATAAAAGTATTACCTGATCAAAAAAAATTAATTATTTTGGCAAAAGTACCGCAGATTTTTCTGACTTTAATTGAAGAAGG
>JAATEZ010000240.1 GCA_015655485.1 Lactobacillales bacterium
AAAATACCAAATGTTTTAGAATGTAATTGTGTTACGGGACCATATGCCATGCTGCTGAAAGTAATTTTTCCCAGTACGGATGAATTGGATCATTTTATTGATCTTTTACAGGAATTCGGCAGTACTAATACCCAAATAGTTTTCTCAACACATGTTGGGCCAAGAGGAATCTTATTATCTTAAGCCTTTGATTAGCCTATATTTTTTTATCGGAAAAATTATGATGTGGTATTGGAATTTCATGAGAAAAAAGAGCAAAAGTTGGAAGTATCCGATAAAAAGAGTAAAATAATCAATGTAAAAGGAAAGGAATGAATAATTTGGATAAAGCAATCAGTAAAAAAAACACGGCGCTCATTCAGGAAAAATTTGAAGCAGATGTAAAAAATCGGGCAGTCCAACGAAGTGTATTACATAATGGCATTTTGGCTTCCGCTGAAAATCAGCAGGCACAGGTTTTAAATACACCTGTTTTTTCAATAGATCTTGAAACTGGAAAAGTAGCGAATCAAAAACAAAGCGGGCGCTGCTGGATGTTTGCAGCGCTGAATACCTTTCGCCATCAAATAGCCGATAATTTTAAATTAAAAGATTTTGAACTTTCTCAAAACTATACCTTTTTTTGGGATAAATATGAAAAGGCAAATTATTTTTATGAAAATATTTTGACAACGGCAAATGACGATTTGGATAGCCGAAAAGTGGCCTTTTTACTTCAGACACCTCAACAAGACGGGGGCCAATGGGATATGACGGTCGCTCTTTTTCAAAAATATGGAATAGTTCCTAAAGATGTGATGCCCGAAACTACCAGCAGCTCTGCTTCGAGTGAATTAAACAACTATTTGAATAAAAAATTAAGAAAGGATGCGATCGTTTTACGTTCTCTTGTGTCTAAAAATTCTGCTGAATCAGAAATTGCTGCAGCAAAAGCGAAGATGCTAGAAGAAGTCTACCGTTTACTAGCAATTTCCCTTGGAAATCCGCCAAAATCATTTGATTTTGAATATCGTGATGAGGATAAAAATTACCATATCGAAAGAAACATGACGCCATTGGCCTTTTATGAGAAATTTGTCGGCAAAGATTTAAACCAGTATGTGAGTATTATCAATTCACCAACAGCTGACAAACCTTATAATCATCTTTATACTGTAGAAATGTTAGGAAATGTGGTTGGCGGAAAACCGGTTCGTCATCTAAATGTAGAGATCGAAACCTTCAAAAAATTAGCTATTGCTCAGCTTGAGGCAGGAGAATCTGTTTGGTTTGGCTGTGATGTCGGTCAATCTTCCAATCGTGTCAGTGGAATCATGGCGATGGATGTTTATGATGTAAATGAAACTTTTGATGTTGATTTTACAATGACTAAAGCAGAGAGACTCGATTATGGCGAAAGTTTAATGACGCATGCCATGGTGTTGACTGGGGTCGATCTTGTTGATGGTAGATCGACAAAATGGAAAGTAGAAAATAGTTGGGGCGAAAAACCTGGAAACAAAGGGTATTTCGTTATGAGCGATGCCTGGATGGAAGAGTATACGTATCAAATCGTTGTACGCAAAGATTTCTTAACAGATGAATTAAAAGCAGCGCTGACAGAGGAAGTCACTGTTTTAGCTCCTTGGGATCCCATGGGCGCTCTAGCTTAAGGGGAAAATCAGCAAAAAATTTTCTCTGTTTAGAAAGCAATGAAGTGTTTTAAACTGTTCATTATTTGTTAAAAAAAAGATGGGAAAAACTTTTTGAGTTTTGTCTCATCTTTTTCGCTTGAACTTTTGTGCTCAGGATTGTTATGGTATACTTTTAAGAATGAGAAAAATAAACGTGATTTTGAAAAGAAAGGTTGATCATTTATGCCAAAAAAGTTTACGGAACCTCATACCGTTTGGTATTATGAATGCGATACTACAGGGCAGCTGTCTATCCCTATGCTTTTGAGTATTGTTATTAAAACTTCTGAAAGTCAAAGTGAAAAGGTGGGAAGAGGCTCGGACTATGTTGCGACATTTGGCCTGACTTGGGTCATCATTCAGTATGAGATGCACATCAACCGGATGCCTAAAGTGAATGAGCAAATTTTGGTAACGACACAAGCTGCTTCTTATAATAAATTTTTTTGTTACCGCAATTTTTGGGTCCATGATTTGCAGGGCAATGAATTAGTTCTGATCCAATCGACTTTTGTCTTGATGGACTTAAAAAACCGGAAAATGAGTCGAGTATTGCCTGAGATCGTTGCGCCGTTTGGATGTGAAAAAAGGACAAAAATTCAACGGAGCAAGAAGTTTGAGGAAATGACTCAACCTAAAATGCAGCCTTATCGGGTTCGTTATTTGGATATCGACAGCAATTCTCATGTAAACAATGCTAAATATTTGGATTGGATGCTAGATGTTTTGGGTTATGATTTCTTAGTAACGCATGATGCGAAGACGATTATTGTTAAATTTGATAAAGAAGTGGAATATGGCAATCAGATTCAAAGTTATTGGGAAGAAAAGGCTGGAGAAGGAACCCTTACAACTATTCATCAAATAAAAAATGGCACGACGTTATGCACTGAAGCCATGATCGATTGGGACTCAGCTTCACGATGATTAAACAATAAAAATAAAAGACTTTAGAGTAATGTATTAGATTATGAATTTTTCAGCATAAGGGACTATTAAGTTTTCGCTGTAAGTTTTTTATATCTTCCTGTCTGATGTTGGATCAAAAGCTTTAAGAATCAAGAAAAAGATAAGGCCATCCGACAATAGTTGTTCTTAATTTTATGAGTAGTTCGGATTATTTGAGAAGAAGCTGCTTTTTACTCAGCATTTATTTGTATTGAAGACTGATTTATCCATTTGATTGGATAGGTCAGTCTTGGTTTTTTGTTTAAGACCTGTCTCATTCAGATTTTTCGGCAATAGCGCAAGAAAAGATTAGCGAGGCTTTCCATCGCCAGAATTTTTCTTTATCTATTGCTCAAAGTCTAAGATGCCGCATTCAGCTTTTCTGGATCCAGCTTCATGAGACAGACTTTTCGGCAATAGCGCAAGAAAGAATTCACGATAATCAATACCGCATCGCTAAAATTTTTCTTTCCCTATTGCTCAAAGTCTAAAATGCCGCATTCAGCTTTTCTTTAATCGGTAATGAATTGGGCAAGAGCTGTTTCGTCAAGGCCGGCGTTCAGTCCAATCAATAGTTTTATACGGGCTTTTTGGCTGTTGAGTTCATTACAAAATAAGATTCCGAGTTTTTGTAATTGTTTGCCGCCGCCGATATATCCGTAGACACCTTCAGCCATACCGTTGAAGCAGCGGGACACGAGAACGATCGGCAGCTTTTCCCGGCGCAATTCTTTTATCGCTGAAATCGTTTGAGGAGGTAAATTTCCAGCTCCTAAAGCTTCAATGACCAGACCATCTATTTTAGCTTCTAAAAGTAACGAGAGAAAAGTTCCATCCATGCCGGCATAAGCTTTGACGATGGGGATCCGCCCTGCTACGCTAGGCACATTTACATGGGTTTTAGGGACTAATTGTTGAAAAAAAGCAATTTTATTTTTAGTGACCAAACCAATAGGTCCAAAAGTCGGAGTACGAAAAGTAGCTACATTAGTTGTGTGGGTCTTGGTTACAAATCGAGCAGTATGGATCTCGTCATTCATGACTACCAGGGTACCTTTACCTAAAGATTCATCACAACTGGCTACTCGGATCGCAGACAGAAAATTATAAAGACCATCACTCCCTAATTCATCACTAGAGCGCATAGCACCGGTCAAAATGATTGGCAATCGGTGACCGATCGTAATATCCAGAAAATAGGCTGTTTCTTCAAGGGTATCGGTTCCATGTGTGATGACTACTCCGTCTATATGGTCTTTTAATCCAGCTAAGATCCGATTCTTTAACCCCAGCATAAATTCAGGAGTTACGTAAGGAGAAGGGATATTGGCATAGTCTTCAATGATCAGCTTTACCTCGGCAGGCAAGGGCAGCTTTAACGCCAATAAAGGATTAGTTGCGGTAATGACATTTCCAACAAGTGGATCTTCCTGCATAGCGATTGTTCCGCCAGTATGAAGAACTAGTATTTTTTTCATAACATAAGCCTATAACTTCTCACGGTCAAAGGATCGAGAAGAGGGCTGTTCACTTCCTTTCCAAAATCCATTCTATCACTCAGTATATCAAAACGAATCCAAAAAAACAGAGTTTGTTTTTGCAACTTTTTCGCGAGTCGTGTACAATATTTTGCGAGAGAAGATTGTAAAAGAAATGGAAGGACAAAAAATGATTTCAATTGGTTTGACAACTTGGTCAGAACATGCCTCTTTAGTTCAGCATCCTGATCCGACATTGTACGAGTATGCTGCATATTTTCCGTTAGTTGAAGTAGATAGTCCTTATTACGGCCTGCCTAGTCAACAGGCGGTAAAAAAATGGGTTCAAGCAACCCCTGCTTCCTTTCGGTTTTTAATCAAAGCCAATCAGTCGCTGACATTGCAGGCGGATCGTCAAAAAAAAATGAATGATCAAGAACTCGCTGAAAATATCCGCCAATATATAGAAATAATGGCTCCTGTTATTCAAGCCAAAAAATTGAACGCTTTTTTACTTCAGTTTCCTGCTAGTTTTCATTGTACGAGAACAAATGTGAATTATTTGCGAAAACTTCGTAATTTTTTTGGTCAACTGCCGCTGGTCATTGAATTTCGCAGTGGAACTTGGTATGATAAAAAGTATGTTCCGCATCTTTTAAATTTTATGAAAGATGAAGGCATGATTTTGGCTTGCGTGGATGAGCCGCAAGTTCCATTAAATTCCATTCCTTTTTTACCAACCGTGACCAATGATTCTTTAGCTCTGATCCGATTGCATGGAAGAAATCTTCAAGGATGGTTGGAGCAAGGCAGCGATTGGCGTAAAAAGCGAACTCTGTACAGCTATTCAGAGAAAGAACTTTTTGAATTAGCTGAGATAATCAAAAAATTAGCAGACCAAGTCAAGGAAGTTGCAGTTGTTTTCAATAATAACTCAGGTGGAGATGCAGCGGATAATGCTTTGCGTTTACAAAAAATTTTAGGGATTGATTATCAGAATTTGAATCCAAAGCAACTTGATTTATTTTAGGAAGGGAAGATGAGGCATGATCAAAGCTCTTTTTTTTGACATAGACGGAACCTTAGTCAACAGCCATGGACGTGCACTTGTCTCAACTAAAAAAGCGATCGAGCAGGCAAGGCAAAAAGGGATCATTTGTGCAGTAGCAACTGGAAGAGGTCCTTTTCATTTACAAGAGCAGATCGATCATCTTACTTTAGATGCTTTTGTGACCTATAATGGACAACTTGCTTATAATGAGAATGAAATATTATATGCCCAACCTTTTTCAAAAGAAATATTGCAGAAAATCGTTGCTTTTGCGGACGAAAATCATCGACAAATCATGTTTGGAAGTCAAGATCGTTTGGAAGGAAGCTCGTTGATGATGATGGGGCAAAGTGCTGGGATGAAACGTTTTGCACGATTTTTGCCAAAAAAATTTCCTGTTCGTAAAATGAAAAAATTATTGCAGAAGTTTAGTCCGCATAAGCGTGAGGAGCGCTACAGCACACTCGATATTTTGAATGAACCAATTTATCAATGTGTTTTGTTAAGCCCGGAAAGTGAAACTGAAAAATTGGCCAATTTATTTCCGGAATGTCATTTTACTCGTTCAAATAACTATACGGTCGACATTGTTTTAAAGGGTGGTTCAAAATTTATTGGCATTAAAAATGTGATTTCGCACTTTGGGATCCAAATGGAGGAAGTGATGGCTTTTGGAGATAGTTGGAATGATTGTGAAATGCTTCAAAATGTAGGTGTAGGCGTGGCTATGGGAAATGCTTTACCTGCGATAAAAGAACTGGCGGATCATACCACAGATACCAATGATCAGGATGGGATCTATAAGGCCTTAGTCGCCTATGATTTGATTGAAGGGAAGTGAAAATGCTATGGACAAAGCTTTTAAGATGGTCAAGCAATTTCATGATGTTTTTGACCCCAGTCCAAATCAAGTCCCTAAAAATTTGAATGCTGAGGAAGCTTTGAATCGAAGTGAGTTTTTTCTAGAGGAAATCGTTGAATTTCTTTATGCGGCTTCTGACCATGAGGACAAAAAATTTGCTGATTTGACTGCTTCGCTGCATCAAAGTATCGAAACAGCTATCACTAAAGTATCAACAAAAGAGGAGCAGGGAGCAGATTCACTAACTGACGAAGTGGATGCATTGATGGATATATTATATCTGACTTATGGTTCCTTTGTTCTGATGGGAGTCGATCCGACTGAGATTTTTAAACTTGTACATGAAGCAAATATGCATAAAAAATTTCCTGATGGAACTGCCCATTTTGATCCGAGAACGCATAAAATTTTGAAACCGGCTGGCTGGCAGGAACATTTTGCTCCTGAGAAAGCCATTTTGGCGGAGCTTCAGCGCCAAAAAAAATCAGAATAAGACGTTTTTTTAACAAAAATAGAATTAAAGGTTTCTTTTTGTTGTAATTTAAGTTATCTTTAGTATGGCTCAATAAGCTTTTCTGTTTATAAACTATTTAAGGAAGTGTTACCGTGAAGAAGAAGATTTTTGGTTTTGCAATGGCATTAATGTTGATCACGTTAGTAGGTTGTAGTTCTGATGAAACAGTTGCTTCATATAAAGGCGGAACCATTAAAGAAAGTGACCTTTATGCAGATATGAAGGAAGACTATGGCGAAACGGCTCTACAGAATTTGGTGATCGTCAACGTGTTGGAGAAGAATTATAGTGATGCAGCAACAACTAAGAAAGTGAATGCTAAATATAAAGCGATCGCAAAGCAATATGGCGGTACTGAGTCTTTTGAGAGCACACTCAGCTATTACGGCTATAGCAGTGGGGATGCTTACAAGCAAGTGATCAAACAGAATATGCTTCTTGAAGCAGCTGTAAGAGATCGGTTGAAAATAACAGACAAAATGTATAAAACCAAATGGAAGAACTCTATTGATTTTTCAATTATTACTGTAGCTGATGCAGATACAGCCAATGGCTTGATCACAAAATTAAAGAGCGGCGAAAAATTCAGTGATTTAGCTGAAAAAAATTCGACTGATTCATTAGCTTCTAGCGGTGGAGAAGTTGGCTGGTATGACACGTCAA
>JAATEZ010000015.1 GCA_015655485.1 Lactobacillales bacterium
CCGATGGCATTCGAACCTCCGCCCACGATCTGAAGTTTTATAATTTTATGACCAATCAGCCGTTCCAGCTTTTCTAACTCGATCCCATAGCACAAAGCCAGATTGACATAAATCGTTCGGGCGATCTGTGCCGGGGTCGCCGGTACTTTCTGTTTAGTCTCACGGCAATGATCTTGTATAGCCGCGATCATATTTTTAGGATTCAAAAATATTGGATCATTCACATTGATAAAAGGCGGATCATATTCTTCTCTACTGGCCATCTCTGCCAGTTCAGGGAAAGTATACTGATACTCCAGATCTCTGGCGACTTCCTGGATCAGCCACATTCCCATGATATTTTTCAAAAATCGAATCGTGTGGAAAGCTCCCCATTCATTCGTATAGTTTTCTTGCCTGGCCAGAGGCGAGGCAAGAAAATCCGGCCGTTCAACTCCCAGTAAAGACCAGGTCCCGCTGCTGATATATGCCCAATCATCTCCTATGCCCGGCGTGCCGATCACAGCAGACGCCGTATCATGGCTGGCAACAGTAATAAAAGTGGCTTCGGGAAGGTCATAGCCTTTAAACTTAGCCTGATTTAATTTTCCCAATTTCGTCCCGGCGGCTGCCATTGATGGAAATTGTTCCGCTCTGACACCAATGATTTCCAGCAACTCCGGATCCAATTGCTTTGTCTGCACATTCAAAAGCTGCATAGTAGAAGCATTCGTTTCCTCCAGCACCGCTTTATCAGTAAAGTAAAAGCCCAGATAATCAGGAATCAGCAAAATCTGTTTCGTTCTTTTCAGCAATTCCTTTTCCTCTACAAATAATTGAAAGATCGTATTAAACGGTTGGATCTGGATCCCTGTCTTCTCATAAACCTTTTCTAATGGCATCTTTTGGCTAAAATCTTCGAGTACATCTGCCGTTCGTCCATCCCTATAACTGATCGGGTCAGCTAAAAGCTGGTCCTCTGCTCCGACAAGGCAATAATCGACCGCCCAGGTATCGATGCCGACATAGCAATGATCGATCCCCTTTTTTTTCGCTTTTTCAAGACCTGTCACGATTTCTCTGATCAGATGACGAATATCCCATCTGTCTTTACCTTCGTGGCTGCGAAAACTGTTTTTAAAGCGATGGATCTCGGTCAAAGAAATGCATCCGTTCGGGTCTACCTGACTCGCCATCAATCGTCCGCTGGAAGCGCCAATATCAATTGCGATGTATGTTCGCAATCTGCTCACCTTCATTCTCAAATTGTATTTTTCTACTGCTTTTTTTTATTACCGCACATTTTATGCTATAATTAAATAAATTTTCGTATGGCTCTATTGTAATTGTTTACATAAAATTATTCATCCTATTATTTTGGCTTTTTATTGCACTATCTTGTAAGAGTGATTATTGGAGGAATGACATGGGAACTTATTGGGAAAAAGCAAATCATTCTTGGACGGATGATTCACTAAGAATTATAAATACACCATCCAAAAAAAGTCAGAAAATGTTTTATTATGTCCAGGAAGCAGGGCACTTTAAAGCTTTCAAACCCTATTATACTGAAAGAGAAAACCTGTCTTCTTATTTGGTCAAATTCACACTTGCCGGTCAAGGGATACTGAATTATCAAAATAAAGAATACTTATTGAACCCCGGGGATATTTTTTTTATTGACTGTATGAATTATCAGTATTATGCCACAAATAGTGTCGAACCATGGGAAATGGATTGGGTCCATCTGCAGGGAAACAATGTCGCTGAATTTTACACAGAATTTATGAAGAATGGAAGTAGCCGGTTCACATCAGAAAATATGCGATTCCATAAAATCATCACCAATATTTTGACTCTGCAAAAAAATAAAAATGCACGGACGGAGTATACGACTTCTTTACTGATCCATGAATTGCTGAATGAATTAGTGATCCAGAAAAATCAATTGGACTTTGAAGAACAGGATATTCCTATTCCTATCCAAAATCTGCAGCATTATTTAGATTTGCACTTTCAAGAAAATATTAATTTAGAAATTCTGGAAAAAAAATTTATGATCAACCGCTATCAGTTAAGCAAGGATTTTTCCAAATACATCGGCAGCCCGCCGATTGATTATCTTATCGCCAATCGAATCAATCTTTCAAAAGATCTATTACGTTATACGACAAAATCTATTAAAGAGGTCTCGATCGAGATCGGCATCGAGAATATCCCCTACTTCTGTCGGCTCTTTAAGAATAGTACCGGAATGACACCTAACACTTTTCGAAAAAACGGGTAAAAAAATGGCTCAGGACTTATCGCTTTTATCAGCAGTTAGTCCCGAACCATTTTTATATTTTTAACTAATTGATTTTAAACCAGCCTAATGTTTTAGCCATCACTAAATACTGTCCAATGCTTTCTGGAAAATGAAAACTTTATTTTGCGCCAAATAAAAACAGCAAACATTGACACCATTCCGACCAGAGCCTAGTAAAAAAAGCTTTTGAAAAATCAAATTGCATCAAATAAAATAAAGCTCTTGTCATGCCGCATCCTGGACCAGAAAACCCTGTCAGATGTATCCATAAATCAAATTTCCCGACGCCCTTCGACGGCTTTTAGCAAAGTGACTTCATCCGCATATTCGATATCACTGCCGACAGCCAATCCATGGGCTAAACGCGTCACTTTGATACCGGCCGGCTTAATGAGACGAGAAAGATACATCGCAGTAGCTTCACCTTCAGTTGTGGCATTTGTGGCAATAATAACTTCTTTTACTGTCTCATCGTGTAATCGCTGAATCAAAGCTGCGATCGTCAGATCGTCCGGACCAGTTCCTTCCATCGGCGATAAGACGCCATTCAATACATGATACAGCCCTTTGTACTCGCGCATCTTTTCCATGGCCATCACATCTTTGGGCTCTTCGACAACTAGAATGGTACTGCGGTCGCGAGTTTTATCACGGCAGATTTCACAAGGATCTTCTTCGGTAATATTCCCGCAGATACTGCAATAATGCAGGTCTCGTTTGACGCTGATCAAAGATTTAGCAAAAGCATTTACATCTTCATCACGCATATCCAAAGTAAAAAAAGCTAAACGCGAAGCGGTTTTCACACCGATCCCCGGGAGCTTCATGTAACTGTCAATCAGTTTTGCAACGGGTTCTGGATATTGCATAGTTCATCCCTTCCCTTCAAAAAACAGGAAGCGATCTTCCTGTCAGACTCTCGAATATCTTATATTGTTCCAACAAATGCTACAGTCCCGGAATATTTTTAGCGTATTTTCCCATCTTAGCTTCGGTTGCCTGGTCGATTTTTGCCAAAGCGTCATTAGTTGCCATTAAAATCAAATCTTGTAACATATCAATATCGTCAGGATCGACAGCCTCAGGTTTGATCGTTATATCTTTCATTTTTTTATTGCCGGAAAAAAGCACCGTCACTAATTGATCACTGGCTGTTCCGGTAAATTCAGAATTATTCAGAACTTCTTGTTCTGCCACCATTTCTTTTTGCATTTTTTGAACTTGCTTCATCATGCCTTGCATATTTCCCATTCCGCGCATCTTGATCGCTCCTTATATATTTTTTTTAATCTTCTCTTATTTCAACGCTCTCTGCACCAAACATTCCCAAAGCTTCATCCACGACCAGATCCTCAGACCGCCGGCTTTCTTCCCCTTGTTTTTCCGCTGCCGTCTGTTTGGTCTCAGCTTCTTTTAAAGACTCCCGATTTTCTTGAATAAAAGTTTGTCTTAGATCCCCCCATGCCTCCTCAGGGATACAGATGATCTTGGGGTGATAGCCGATCAGGCGTTCCAAACCGGAACTCATAGCCGCTTGAAGCTCAGTATCCGCAGTGGCTCTTTGACAAAGGATCTCATATTCAAAAGTCAAAACAAGACCTTCCGCGCCTGCGGCGACAGGAGTACAGGCGCGGATCATGGCTCTTTGGCTGACGGATAAAAGCTGCAAAACATCCGGCCAGACTTCTTTTACTTTGTGCATGTATTCTTTTGTTGCAATTTCAAGAACTTGATAGACAAGCTCAGTCGGCACTCGGTACTCACTCTTGGAGTATACTGGCTTATTAGGTTTAACTTGATCAGCGGCAGAGACTGTTTTCACATCCGGCGCCTTATCCATTTGTTGCTGAAGGGAGTGAACTTGAATTTGAAGAGCCTCGACTTGCCCGATCAGCTGAGTGATTTCCTGAGAGCTGCTGGCATCTGTCCGTTTTGAAGATGCCGAAGCCGGCACATCTATTTGTGAGCCTGCCAATTTGACGGTTGCCACTTCCAAATAAATGTTGGGATGATTTGTAAAACGGATCTCGTTTTGAGTATCACTTAAAATGGCGATCGCTGCATAAATTTTTTCAGCTGCATATTCTTTTGAAAGTTCAGTAAAAGCTGCAGTCACATGACCCTTTTTTTCTTTGAGCAAAGCCGGAGCTTGCTGATACATCAACAGATCACGACAATATAAAAGAAGATTTTCTATGAGCCGCTGACTTTCTTTCCCCTCGCGCAGCAAGGATTCCAAAACTTCCAGAGCCGCTTCAACTCGCCCTTTAAAACAAGCGGTTAAATACTGGTCCATCATTTCATTGGTCAGACTGCCCGTCACCGCGATAGCATCAGCCACCTTTACATGACCCTCGCTAAAAGAGATCGCCTGATCTAAAATACTCAGAGCATCCCGCATTCCGCCTTCAGCAGCTTGAGCGACCGTATAAAGTGCCTCTATATCATATAAAATTTCCATTTCCGCTAAAATCTCCTGCATGTGCTCGACCATATCTTCGATTTTAATTCGTTTAAAATCAAAGCGCTGCGTTCGTGAAATGATCGTCAGCGGAATTTTATGCGGCTCGGTCGTTGCTAAAATAAAAATAACATTTTGCGGCGGTTCTTCTAAAGTTTTTAGTAAAGCATTAAAAGCTCCTGTTGATAACATGTGCACTTCATCAATAATATATACTTTATAGTCCGCCTGTGTTGGTGCATATTTCGCTTTATCACGGATATCGCGAATCTCTTCGACTCCATTATTGCTGGCAGCATCGATCTCGATCACATCATTTAATCTGCCTTCGGTGATCGCGCGGCAATTCTCACACTCGTTACAGGGTTCTCCATCAACGCTATGATGACAATTGATCGCCTTGGCAAAAATTTTTGCCGCACTCGTCTTCCCTGTCCCGCGAGGACCGGTAAACAAATAGGCATGA
>JAATEZ010000423.1 GCA_015655485.1 Lactobacillales bacterium
CGGCGGGTCAAAAGAAATTTCTGCGGAAAAAGATAAAACTATCCTGAAAATAAGAGAAGCTTTTTTGGATAGTCGCATCTTTTTCTTGAAGCTGAAAACTTTTGATCCTTCTCTTTTATTCCGCGCCGCTACATAAACTATTTTTAGGAATAAGTGCGGCCGAAATTTCTGTGAAATCATTCATCTTTGCTGGAAACCAAATAACTTAATGTTATAATTGATTTGTAGAAAAAATAAGCGAGGAATAGAATGAACGAAATACATTTGTCCAAACGATTGAGCAAAGTTGCCGGTTTTGTGCCTAAAGGAGCCGGCTTGGCCGACATAGGTTCAGATCATGCCTATTTACCTGCGAATTTAGTAAAAAATGGACTTGTTGATCATGCGGTTGCCGGCGAAGTAATAAGAGGGCCATTTTTGTCTGCAAAAAACTTAGTTGAAAAACTGCAGCTGACAGATAAGGTAGCTGTTCGGCTTGCTGATGGTCTGGATGCTATAATGGCAGCGGATCAAATATCAGTCATCACGATTTGCGGCATGGGCGGTCAGCTTATTTGTGATATATTAGGAAGAGGGTCTGTTGGTCAGCGCCTGACAGGCAAAGAACGTTTGATCCTGCAGCCCAATGTTGGCGAAAGCAAAGTACGGCAATGGCTGATGGAAAATTTTTATAAAATCCACGCGGAGGCGATTTTGGAAGAAGATCATAAAATCTATGAGATCATTGTCGCGGAAAAAGCAGCGGATCCGATAAATTACAGTCCTAAAGAACTTCTTTTTGGACCTTGTTTATTAACTGAAAAAAATTCTGTATTTATAAAAAAATGGCAACAAGAGATCCATCAAAGAGAAAAGATTTTAAAAAAATTGGCTGAAGCGGCAACTTCTCAAGCAGGGAAAATTGCCCGGATCACTGAAGAGATCGATGAAATAGAGGAGATGTTAAAGGATGAGCGTATGGGGAACAAAACTTATTGAACGTTTTGAAGAATATTGCCCGCAATATTTAGCTGAAACCGGGGACCCGGTCGGACTTCATATTGGAACGCTGAATAAGCCTATAGACAGGTTGATGATTTCTTTGGATGTCCGGCCTGAAACGGTCATTGAAGCTATTGCAAAGCAGACGGATCTGATATTAGTGAAGCATCCGCCTATTTTCAAATCGGTTGAGCGATTGCGGATAGAAGATCCGCAAGAAAAAATGTATGCTGATCTGCTTAAGCATGATATTGCTGTCTATGCTGCACATACAAATCTGGACATCATTGAAAATGGTTTGAATGATTGGTTTTGTGAAGGACTTGCGATCAAAGACCCGGTTTTTTTAAAGCAGACACATGAAATAGCTCTGCTGAAACTTGGAGTTTCGGTGCCATTAGCAGAGGCTCAAATCGTTAAAAATGCGCTGTATGAAGCCGGCGCAGGTCAGTTCGATGGGAAATATAAAAACTGCAGTTATTCATTCATGGGAACGGGTCATTTTACACCAATCAATAATGCTTTGCCTTTTATAGGAAGCAAAAATCAAGAAAGTCAAGTAGCTGAAGAACGAATTGAAGTCGTTTTTCCAGAAAATTTGCGTGAGAGAGTAGTTGCTGCCTTGCTGCAGGTTCATCCTTATGAAGAGCCGGCTTATGATTTGATCTCTTTAAAAAATAATGGTAAAAAATTTGGCTTAGGCCGGGTAGGTCCATTACAGCAACCCATGCATTTGGCGGATTTTGTTCAAAAAGTGAAGTCCGTTTTTGAATTAGACGGATTGCGTGTGATAACTAAAAAACCGGATCTTTTGGTCAAACGAGTGGCGATTTGCGGAGGAAGCGGTCAGAATTTTTATTTAGATGCTTTAAATAAACAGGCTGATGTCTATATAACTGGAGATGTCACTTATCACGTGGCTCATGATATGCTGGCTAGAGGTCTGAGTGTTATTGACGCGGGTAATTACATTGAGAGTCTATGTGTTCCTAAATTAGTCGGGTTGTTTGAGCAGTGGCGGACAGCAGAAAGTTGGGCTATCGACATCATGCCATCTGCTGTAAACACTGATCCATTTAAATTTTATTAAGAAAGAGTGAATAGAAATGTATGAAAATTTAGTAGCAAGATTTTTGGGTTATGTAAAGACAGAAACTCGTTCAGATGATCAGAGTCTCACGATTCCTTCCACAGAAGCACAAATAAAGTTTGCCAAAGAGTTGCAGCGGGAATTGAAGGGGATTGGTTTGGAAAAGGTGCATTACAACGAGAAAAATGGATATGTTATTGGTGAATTGCCGGCCAATTCTGAAAAAAAGATAAAAAGTATCGGTTTTATTGCACATCTGGATACGGCAGATTTTAATGCACAAAATGTTCAGCCGAAATTAATAAAAAACTATGATGGACTTTCTGATATTGCTTTGGATGAACATGGAAAATATCGATTGACCGTGAAAGATTTTCCCAATTTGAAAAAATATAAAGGGCAAACGCTGATCACGACGGATGGTTCGACTCTTTTGGGTGCGGATGATAAAGCTGGTATCGCAGAAATCGTGACCGCTATGGAGTATTTAGCGAAACATCCTGAAATCAAACACGGCTTGGTCAAAGTAGCGTTTGGTCCAGATGAAGAAATAGGTACTGGCGCCGACCGTTTTGATGCAGCTGATTTTGCTGTGGACTTTGCGTACACGATGGATGGCGGACCGGTAGGAGAATTACAATATGAAACTTTTAATGCGGCACAAGCAGAGATAACGATCCATGGTAAAAATGTTCATCCGGGAACTGCTAAAAATACCATGATCAATGCTCTTCAGCTGGCAATAGATTTTCACGAAAAATTACCCAGTGCAGAAGTTCCGGAAAGAACGGACGGCTACCAAGGTTTTTACCATTTGCTTCAATTAAACGGAAACCCTGAAGAAGCC
>JAATEZ010000201.1 GCA_015655485.1 Lactobacillales bacterium
GTTGGTGAATGGAAATACGGGTATACTGCTTTTGAATTTGAAATAAGCAAGTATCTTATTAGTGGAGAAAATGAAATTTTTGTACGTGTTAAACATCAAGCACCGAATTCCAGATGGTACAGCGGAGCCGGCATCTATCGAAATGTATGGTTTAGAACCTGTTCTGAAATATATATAGAAAACAATGGAATATATTTGCATACGAAACAAACAGATAAAAAAAGAAACCAATGGGAATTGTCTATAGAAACGTCTATTTTTAATGTAAATAATAAATCACAAAAAGGCCAATTAGAATACTATTTGTTGACAGATAATGATGAAATATTGATTCATCAGCAGGACTTAGTCTTGACTCAACATGAACACAAAATAGTTGAAACGATTCTTCCTATAAAACGGCCGCGATTATGGTCCATAGAAAACCCATTTTTGTATCGAATAAAAATTATTTTACGAACAGATGAAAATTTTGATACTCAAATCTCGACTTTGGGATTTCGGAAAATAGAGTTTCATCCAGAATTGGGATTATTTTTAAATGGGGAAAACACGAAAATTCATGGAGTGTGTTTGCACCACGATTTAGGTGCTTTAGGAAGCGCTTTTAATCGTTGGGCAGCAAAACGCCAGCTAAAGAAGTTGAAAGAAATGGGAGTTAATGCAATACGTATATCACACAATCCTGCGGCGAAAGAATTTTTAGAATTAACTGATGAAATGGGATTTTTAGTGCAATCAGAATTGACAGATGTCTGGAAACATTCTAAAAATACCTTTGATTATGCGCGTTTTTTTGATCAATGGGCTAAAAGGGATGTTCGAAGTTGGATTTTACGTGACAGAAATCATCCGTCCGTTTTCATGTGGAGCATTGGAAATGAAATTTATGATACTCATGGTAGAGAGGATGGACTGCAGACAGCTCAATTATTGATATCTCTTGTCAAAAAATATGATAAGAAAGAAAATGCTCCAATTACTTTTGCATCGAACTACCTTTTGTGGGAGAATACCCAAAAAGTTGCCGATATCATTAAGCTTGTCGGCTATAATTATGCGGAGTCGTTATATTATGAGCATCATAAAAAACATCCGGATTGGATTATTTATGGGAGTGAAACATGTTCTGTAGCTCAAAGTAGAGGAGTTTATCATTTTCCGCTCTTGCAGAACACTCTCTCAGATGATGATAGACAATGTTCTTCTCTGGGAAACAGCAGTACAAGCTGGGGTGCCAAAAGTGTGGAAGACTGTTTGATTCAGGATCGAGATATTCCGTTTTCAATGGGACAATTTTTATGGTCGGGTATTGATTATATTGGAGAACCGACTCCGTATAATACAAAAAATTCATATTTAGGGCAGATAGATACCGCTGTGTTTCCTAAGGATGCTTACTATATTTGTCAGGCAATGTGGGTAGACTACCGTAAGAAAGCGATGATTCATATTTTTCCTTACTGGGATTTTTCTAAGGGACAGCTGATTGATGTGAGAGTAGTGACCAATGCTCCCATCCTAGAGTTGTTTTTCAATAAAAAATCTTTGGGAAAAAGGCTAGTGAATATTAAGTCTGGCAATCACCTCATTGAAAATTGGCAATTCCCATATGAAAAGGGTGAATGGATCGCAATTGCTTATGATGAAAAAAACAAGGAAGTGGCTAGAGAGGTTAAGTCGAGTTTCGGAAACACAGCGTCATTATTGTTAAAACCCGATCGTGATCACATCATTGCGGACTCTGATGAATTAATTTTTGTTGAGATTCAAGCCGTAGATTCTTCTGGATTAGAAGTCGCAAATGCAAATAACAGAGTAACCATTGAAGTTACAGGAATGGGTCGATTGGTTGGAATTGATAATGGAGACAGCACTGATTATGACCAATTTAAAGGAACAAATAAACGATTGTTTAATGGAAAACTGTTGGCAATCATCGCTCCCAAGTCTTTCTCAGGGAAGATCATTATAAAAGCAAAGAGCCAAGGACTGCCCTCAACAATTTTGACACTTTATGCAGTAAAAGGCAATAAATCAAGTGGAAAATCGAATGCAATTATAGAGAATAAGCCTTCTGAGATGAATCTGGAAATACCTGTTCGAAAAATTGAACTTGAAAATTTGTCTGAAACAAATCAGTTAAATCAAAAAGTGAAAGAAGTACGGGTACGAGCAAAGATATTTCCTGAAAACGCGACAACACACGAATTAACGTGGCGATTGACTGATGTAAGAGGAATTAATACTCAAGTGGCAGAATTGAGATTAGAAGAAGGTGAGGCTGTTATTACGGCTATTGCCAATGGAAAATTTTATTTGCGGTGTGGGACAAACAATCATTCATCTTTCAAAAGTTTTTATTCGTTGATGGGTTTTGATATAACCGAATTATCAGAAGCATTATTAAA
>JAATEZ010000102.1 GCA_015655485.1 Lactobacillales bacterium
GAGTATCAGTTCAGTACGATAAAAAAATCTATGACTAGCGGTGAAAAGAATAGTAAAGTCCGCAAAGAGTTGGATAAGCTGATCACGTATTTGCGCGAGGATGCCAATCAGCTGGATGGTGTTGAAAAAAATCCGGTGACCTCTTTTTTGTCTTCTCTGGTCATTATTGTTCGCGAAGGTTTTGAAGCCATCTTGATCGTAGGTGTGATCATAGCTTATCTTGTAAAATCAAAGAATCGGGATAAGTTGAAAGCTGTATACATGGGGACTATTTTGGCACTCATTTCAAGTGTTATTATGGCAGTCATTTTGAACCAATTGACTTCTCTAAGCGGGGCAAATCAAGAAATCGTCGAAGGTGTCACCATGCTTGTCGCTGTCTGCGTCCTCTTTTATGTAAGCAACTGGATGGTCGGCAAAGCAGAAGCGGAAATATGGTCGGGCTATATTGAGGGAAAAGTGGATAGTTCCTTAAAAAGCGGCAGTACTTTTTCTCTGGCCTTTGCTGCCTATCTGGCCGTTTTCCGGGAAGGGGCAGAGACGATTATTTTTTACCAGGCATTGTTTGCCGATACGAACCAGTATCCTGATATGATCTGGCTGGGACTGGCCATCGGATGTATCGCCCTGGTGTTTATTTATTTAGCGATTCGTTTTTTAAGCATCAAGATCCCGATGAAGCCCTTCTTTGTCGGAACCAGCGGCCTCTTATTTGTGATGGCGATCACATTTTTAGGTAATGGAATCAAGGAGTTGCAGGAAGGAAATGTCATTAATGTTACAACGATCAACGGAATCAGTGCCGTTTCGCTTTTAGGAATTTATCCAACACTTGAGACGCTGATCCCGCAAATAATTTTACTCATCGTTACTATCATCACAGTCATGATTCAGGTCAGAAAATGGAAAAGTAATAAACAAGAAAATAATTAGGAAAGAAGGATTTATCAATGAAAAAAAGTTTGGGATTTGTTGCAGCAGTTTTGTCGGTATTTATGTTGACGGCTTGTACAGATGGCAGTCTTACTTCTAATAATAAGACCAGCACTTCATCTACATCAGACGGTGATGCTGCTGCGCCGGCTGAAACAGCGGGTTTTGAAGAATTTCCGATCGGAGATGACCAGGAGTTGGGACCTTTGAATGTGGCGGCTGTTTATTTCCAGCCGGTTGATATGGAACCGGCCGGCAGTGCCTTGTCAAAAGAAGAATCGGATATGCATATTGAAGCAGATATTTCTGCTTTGGAAAACGATTTGGGGTATGGTGTAGGGGATTTTGTCCCTTATTTGACAGTCAAGTATGAAATCGAGGATTCTTCCGGAAATGTTCAGAGCGGAAATTTTATGCCGATGAGCGCTTCTGACGGTCCGCATTATGGAACCAATGTAAAATTCGGCGATGCGGGGACCTATACTGTGCGTTTCATTATTTCAAATCCGGAAGAACAAGGCTATTTGCTTCATGTAGATGATGAAACCGGTGTTGAGGGCCGTTTTTGGACTGAACCGCTTGTGGCTGAATGGGAATTTGATTATGTTCCGCGTGAGTGGTAATCAGAAAAGAGCCGCTTTGCTGGAAGGCCGTATTGTTAGAAAGGAAAGTTGATTTCCATGCTTAAATTTTTTCTGCGAACTTTATGGACAGTGATTCCTCTCGGGATATACAGCAGTTCTATGATCATTGGTGTTCGGGTGCTTCAAAAAAGCTTTGCAAAGGTAAAAAGACAGGCTTGGATCGGCTGTTTGTTGGGAACTGCATGCTCGCTGGGAATTTTTTTGTTGAAAACTTTGACAGTCTGGTTAAATAAAGAATATTTGACGATTGCGGTAAACAGTACGGCGATTATTTTTGAAATTTTACTGCTGTTTTTATTGCTGAAAGTCAGGATTAAAGAGAAAAAAAATGCACATTCTCCTTTTCTTTTGGCAATCGTAGGCGGGATGGCCTTTATCACTATGCTGCTCTATCTGCCGGATATTCTTCTGGTTTTTTATCAAATGTATGTCAGAGGAGAAGAGATAATTTCTGCCGAAATGCTGCTAAAGCTTGTGGGCTGTGTATTGGGAACAATATTTCCCGGCATCTGTTTTTTTAGTTTGAATCGGATCACCCGGCAGATTTCGGAAAAAGGCGGCTTGCAGCTAGTCGGTGTTTTTACGGGAATCCAAATTTTCTTGCAGTTTCCGGCGGTCATTCAACCATTGCTTGCCAGAAGGATCATTCCTATGTATGCCTGGTTATTTGATTATATTGTGTTTATGAATAACCACAGCAATCAGTTTCAGCTGGGCTTGCTGCTGGGTTTTCTTTTGATCGTCATCGGCTGTTTCATCCGTTCTTTCAAATTGCCGACAGATGGGAAAAATGCTGCAGTTATTAGGAAAAAAACGGCTTTCAGAAGAAGCGTCAGAAGATACTGCGGAGTAACTATAGTCGGTATTGCCGCCTTATTTGCTGCAATTTACTATGTTGAAGGTCATCTGCAGCAGGAAGAGGAACTGTCTCCTGCCGAGGAGCTATTCGTTGCTGATAATCAGGCGCTTATTCCTTTGGAACAGGTGAATGACGGACATCTTCATCGTTTTGAATATACAACCTCAGAGAATGTCAAGGTGCGTTTTATTGTTATTTTAAAAAATGGTTCCAACTATGGTGTTGGTTTAGATGCCTGTGATATTTGCGGTGCAACTGGATATTATGAGCGAAACGATGAAATTGTCTGCAAGCTGTGCGATGTTGTCATGAATCGTTCAACGATTGGATTTAAGGGCGGATGCAATCCGGTTCCCTTGGCCTTTGAAATCAGGAATCATCGTCTGGTTATTGAAACGGCCAGCCTTGATGCGGAACAAAGCCGTTTTGAGTAGATGGAGGCGATAATGTGTTTTGGAGAATGATTCGAGGGGCGCTTTACCGGCAAAAAAAGAAAATGTTTTTGATCGTCCTCACTATTCTTTTAGGAACCTCTCTTTCGACAGCTATGTTGAGTATTATGCTGGATGTGGGGGACAAGATCAATCAGGAGCTTAAAACTTATGGAGCAAATATTAATGTCACCTCAAAAGACGCTTCCCTGCTGGGAGATTTATACGGGGTTGAAGACGGCAGTGAGATTTCCGAAAAATACTTAGCTGAAAATGAGATCCAGAACGTGACCCGCATTTTAAGTCCGACGGATTTTTACGACTCTAATGTTTTGGATGTGGTTCATCTTCTTCGCTCGGAGCTCGTGGACTTTCCAGCGATTGATTTAGGTTCTGGTGGAGGCGTCCC
>JAATEZ010000500.1 GCA_015655485.1 Lactobacillales bacterium
AAAAGAAAATAGATGCCAAAATGAGCACTTTTTCGTATGAAAAATTCAATAAACTTGCTATAACCTAGAGCCGCCACACTAATATTACTTCCAGCATATAGGAATGAGACTTTTTCAAAATCACTCTTGAACGGCTGACTCTTAAGTAATTTTTCTAATAAAGGAACAGTTGTTTGCTGTTCGTAAGTTTGCGAAGAACTGAAAAATAAAAGAGCCATGATCGCGAGAGCAACAAAAATATAAAAAAACCCATTCTTAAAATATTTATGCTTCAAACCTATCCACTCCTCAAAAAAATTGTACTAAGGATATGCTACCTAAAAATTCGAAAAAACTCAATCTTTTCTTATATTATTTTCATAAAGTTAAATTTCACACTATATATAAAGTATAATAGAATTACTATTGTTCAGAAAGGAAACTATTATGAATTATTCAATCAATTGGGATCTAGATTCAATTTTTCAAGGAGGAAGTGAATCACAAGAATTAAAAAAAAGATTGACTTCACTAAAGCAGCAGCTGACCAGCTACAAAAAATCCATTAAGGACTGGCAAATAAGGAAAGACGCTCCAAAATACCAGACTTTTTCTGAAATTTTACTAGAGCAAGAAAAAATTTCCAATGGCTTTTCCCAGTGTATTAGTTTTGTAACAGCCATTCAATCAGCAAATGTTCATGATAAAAAGGCCAATACACTGCTTGGAGAACTATACACGATGCTGACTGAAAGTCAAAATGGAGACACCGCCTTTTCGAAAAAAATTATGCAAATATCAGAAAATGATTGGCAAAATCTCTTGAAACTGCCCTTCTTTGAAAAAATCGCGTTTCGCCTATCCGAAATTCGACGCGACGCCAATGAATTACTGGACGAGGAAGAAGAAAATATCATCCACACTTTGTCAGTAGATGGTTTCAACGCATGGAGCAGTCATTATGATACTATTGTCGCAAGTATTCAAATTCCTTTTACTGAAAAAGAGGGCACAAAGATCCTTCTTTCAGCCGGACAGGCATTCAATCGCATGATGAGCGATCCAAACCCTGATATTCGCAAGGAACTCTTTGAAAAATGGGAACAGATCTGGTCGGAAAAAGCTCCTCTTTTTGCTGACACTTTAAATCATTTGGATGGTTTCCGCTTAAATAACTATCATTTACACCAACAAAATAATTTCTTGGCTGAACCGCTCAAATATAATCGTCTCAAGCAGGAAACCTTAGACATGATGTGGCAAACAATCAGTGACAATAAACAGCCATTTGTTGACTATCTGACTCGTAAAGCAAACTTATTTGGAAAAGAAAAAATGGAATGGCAGGATCAAGAGGCACCGGTTTTACTTGGCGAATTTAAAGAACAGCGCTTCAGTTTTGATGATGCGGCTGATTTCATTGTGACGAATTTTGCAAAATTCAGCCCCAAAATGGCGGATTTTGCCAAATCAGCTTTTGAAAAAAGTTGGATCGAGGCTGAAGATCGACAGGGAAAACGCCCCGGTGGTTATTGTACTAGTTTACCAGAAAGTCAAGAATCACGTATCTTTATGACTTATGGAGAATCGGTCAATGAAGTAGCAACATTAGCCCATGAACTGGGTCATGCTTTTCACAGTAGTGTCATGTGGGACTTGCCGAACCTCAATCAAGACTATGCTATGAATGTTGCCGAAACTGCCAGCACTTTTGCTGAACTGATCGTTGCCGATGCCACTTTAAAAGAAGCAAAAAATAAAGAAGAAAAAATCAATTTGCTTGATACAAAAATGCAAAATGCGATAGCTATGTTTTTAAATATCCATTCACGATTTATCTTTGAAAAAAATTATTACCAGAAACGGCAGGAAAGGATCCTTGCTGATGAAGAGATAACGGATTTGATGATATCTGCGCAACGAGAAGGGTATCATAACGGATTGGCCACCTATCATCCTCATTTTTGGGCCAGCAAGCTTCATTTTTATATTGATGATGTGCCTTTTTATAATTTTCCTTATACATTTGGTTATATGTTTAGTCTGGGGATTTACGCCTATGCTATGAAAAAAGGCGACAGTTTTGAAAATGAATATATTGCTTTGCTTCGTGATACAGCTTCAATGACCACTGAAGAGCTGGCCAAGAAGCATCTGGATGTCGATCTGACCCAACCCGATTTTTGGCAAGCCGGGATTGACATTGTAAAAAATGATATTGATCAATTTATGCATTTGACCAAAGACTATTTGCCCAAATAAAAAATAGTCAGATATCACTTAAGAGGTGGAATCAAAAGTGTTCAGCTTCAGAAGAAAGATCAGAATGTCCGAAAACAGCTTCTCATATTTTGGGGGATAGTTAGGATTATTTCCAAAGAAGTTGCTTTTTCTCCGTCTATTCTTATTTAGGGCTGGTCCATTCATTTAAAAGTGGCTAAATGAGTCAGCCGCTTTTTATTGTTAAAAAACCGATGCTGGATGAATAAATATAAATCGTTTTTTTTGATTTTAGCTAAATTCATCATTTAGCCACAATAAACTAACTCTATAAAATCGATAAAAAACTCTTAGAAAAAATTCTAAGAGTTTTTTATATAGACAAATTTTATATAATCATACTTTTTACAGAATCCGAACTCCAAAACTTGGAGTATAACCAGAGATAGTAGTGATTTTTACATTTTCTCCTGTTTGAGGTGCATGGATATAACTGCCACCACCGATGTAGATACCTACGTGATACGTAGAACCGCGAGAACCGAAGAAGACCAAATCGCCTACTTGGAGGCTGCTTATACTAACCACTGTTCCAGCGTATTCTTGTTGTGTCGTGGTACGCGGTAATGTAATGCCATTTTGAGCAAATACATATTGGACTAATCCGGAACAATCAAATCCAGATGGACTTGCGCCACCCCATACATAAGGAACACCAAGATATTGTTGAGCAGTAGCCACAATAGCTGAGCCACTGACTCCTGTAGAACCACTATTATTCACAGCTCCATTACTAGTAGTGCCTCCACCAGTACTCGTTCCAGTATTTGATGAACCAGTATCAGTAGAAGAAGTTCCTGTACTAGATGAACCTGTAGAAGAAGTTCCTGTACTAGATGAACTCGTCGTATCTGTACTTGAAGATGAACTTACAGCTGAAGAACTTGAGCTTGCTGAAACAGTAACATCACTTGAAGAGCTTGCTGCAGCAGTAGTCTCGGCGGCTTTGGCTGCTTCTGCGTCAGCAGTTGCTTTCTCTTGAGCAGCTTTCTCAGCTTCTGCAGTTGCTTTAGCCGTTTCATATTCAGTTTTTTTACTTTCTTCAGTAGTCCGTTGTGCTGCTAAATCATTTTGAGCAATAGTCTGTTCTAATTGCTGACTTTGTAATTCACCAGTTTTTTCTTCCAAAGTAACAGCCGTCTGATTGATTTCAGTCAATTTAGCTTCACTATCGGCTTTTTTAGTTTCAACCGCACTTTTATCTGCTTCTTGTTGGACCATCAGATCTTTGTTGGCAGAAACCATGGTGCTCATTGCTTGAACACGATTGATCGCATCAGACAAAGAGTTGGCACTTAAAACAGCATCTAAATAGTTAGTTGATTTTCCAGATACCTGAACTGAACGGGCTTGATCTTGAATCGTAGCTTCACGCTTTTCGATCCGGGCATTCAAATCATCCACTTCTGTTTGCAATTGTGTCACTTCATCTTGCAGTGTAGCTTGTTTCTTTTGAAGTGCTGCTGCTTCGCTTTGAATAGAAGCGATATTATTATTGATTGTTTCTAATTGAGCCGCTACCACAGCTTCCTGATCTTTCAAATCATCGATTTTGGTATCTTGTTGCGATATTTGGTCATCATATTCATCAGCAAGAGCAGTGACTGGTGCCGTAATAGTTGCTAAAGTAAGTGTGCACAGCAATACGGTCGATACTAAACTTTTTTTCACTATTCATTCCTCCGGTTAATCTGTTTTATCTGATAAGACCGTTCCTTTTCAAACGATAGATTCATTGTAGCACAGTCTGATTTCAGATAGATAAAGTTAATGTTACAAAAACATTTCAAAGCCCATTATTTCTTGCTCCGTCGGAATATCTTCAGCAAAGGAAAAATAAAAAAAATAAATAAGACTACATTCAACAATATAGTTGGGCCCAACACACCTGTTATAAAGAAAATAAACTTCCCTGTTATCAATTGAAAAATAACCTGCATAAGAAATGAAATGCTCTCTATCAGTGTCACTGATAAAATAAAGCTTAGCAAAATCGTAAACGGCGTCGTCTCCACCTGTTCAAAAATAACATATTGCAGCGAAACAAAAACAGGCAGACAAAGCGACCAGATACCAACGATACCCAAATAATAAAAATCATAGATCAAACCTAAAAAAAATGCGGTGAGTACTGCATCCCTTCGCTTATAAAGAGGCAAAAAAACGATCATTATCAGCAGTAACAAATGAAAATGCATAAAACTCTGATTCTCATTTATCGAACCGAAAAGACGGGTAAATTGCCCATCAACCAACATGATCAAAAATAAAACAATAGGCAACCAAAAGGGGATTCTTTTTTCTTTGAGCATCCCTACTCCCCACTTTCTGCTGAACGCTGAATAACTGTCACAACAGACATATCATACAGACTGGCAGCTGGAGTGACATAAATTTCTTTATCCAGACCATAACTATCTGATTTCACGGACAGGACAGTGCCCACGTACAAATTGGCTGGCGAATTTCCGCCCAATCCGGATGTACTAACCAGATCTCCTTCTTTTAATTCAGTGTCGGCCGAAAGCTGACTGACAATAAAAGAGTTCGTTTTTTCATCATAATCTTCTAACAATCCATAGACAGCTTCACCACTACTCTGTATTTTTACAGGGAAATGGTTTGAGCTTTGGTTTGAAGAAGTCAACAGCTCTACTTTTGAGGACAAAGAATCCACTTCAACCACTCGCCCAATAAGACCCTTGGAACCCATGACCGGCATATTGACTTTGATCCCGTTCTTACTTCCTTGATCAATGACCAAAACGTCCTGCCATGTATCCGGCGACCGGCTAATAACATTAGCTGTCACTGTTGAATAGCTGGACAGCGTCGCATTTAAATCTAACTGTTGTTTTAATTTCTCATTTTCACTCTTATATTCCTGATTTTCACTGACTAACGCATCATAACTATCCAGTTTAGCCTTTAATTTTTCATTTTCTTCATAAGTATTAAACAGCTTATTTACCGATGAAACTCCGCTTTCAACAAAATTTATTGGAATGGATATTCCTTTATCTACCAGACCAACAAAGTCATTCAGCACAGAGAAAGGAAAAGAATTTTTATTTCCTTCATTACGCTTGGTTGCTGTATATGTTACTGAAAATATGATTAATATAGCCACAATTAAGCCAATAATTATTTTTTTATTTGAATTGAATTTTTTCACAATGACACCCCAAACGCTCTCCACTTATTTAATGATCGATAGTCAATATTTTAACACTAAATGAATGAGATTTCTATAGAGGAATAAAGCAGGATGACAATTCTTGCCGATATCTTAACCTTTTCTTTATTTATCGAGTAAAAATTTTCGCTGTCCGAAAAAAAAGAATAGTATCTCCGAAACAAAGACCGCAGATACCATTCTAAAAATTTAATTATAGATTTTCTATCAAATGATCAGCAAAACCTGAACAACTGACTTCCGCCGCCCCCTCCATCAAACGGGCAAAATCATAGGTCACGATTTTTTGGTTGATCGTCTTTTCAATCGAGTCAACGATCAATGTCGCCGCTTCATTCCAGCCTAGATGTTCTAACATTAGGTTGCCTGAAAGGATCACAGAAGATGGATTGACTTTATCCAAATTCGTATACTTAGGCGCGGTTCCGTGGGTCGCTTCAAAAATAGCATGCCCGGTTTGATAATTGATGTTGGCTCCTGGAGCGATACCGATCCCGCCTACTTGAGCCGCTAAAGCATCAGAAATATAATCTCCATTCAAATTCAAGGTAGCTACTACATCAAATTCAGCAGGCCGTGTCAAGATTTGTTGCAAAAAAATATCGGCTATAGCATCTTTGATCAAGATCTTCCCGGAATCTAGGGCTTCTCTTTGAGCTTGATCGGCAGCTTTTTCACCAGCTGCTGTTTTGATCTGATCATATTGATTCCATGTAAATACTTGCTCAGGAAACTCTCTTTGAGCCACTTCATAACCCCAGTTTTTAAAAGCTCCTTCTGTAAATTTCATGATATTGCCTTTATGAACCAAAGTCACTGACTTGCGTCCCTCTTTGATCGCATACTCAATGGCCGCGATCACTAACCGTTCAGTTCCTTCTTTGGAAACTGGTTTGATCCCGATCCCGCTTGTTTCAGGAAAGCGGATTTTACTCACACCAAATTCGTCTTGTAGAATTTGGATTAATTTTTTTACTTCAGGACTGCCTTCTTTAAATTCGATCCCTGCATAAATATCTTCCGTATTTTCTCGAAAAATGACCATATCCGTTTTTTCAGGATGTTTCACCGGCGAAGGGACACCTTTAAAATAACGTACTGGACGTAAACAAACATATAGATCTAACTCCTGCCGAAGAGCCACATTTAAAGAGCGGATCCCGCCGCCGATTGGTGTAGTCAAAGGCCCCTTAATCGCAATAAAGTATTCTCGAATCGCTTCCAGTGTTGCTTTTGGCAGCCATTCTCCAGTTTCTTTATAGGCTTTTTCACCAGCCAAAACTTCTTTCCATTGGATTTTTCGTTTACCCTGATACGCTTTTTCTACTGCTGCATCAAAAACCCGGACAGCTGCCCGCCAAATATCCGGGCCGATCCCATCGCCTTCAATAAAGGGAATGATTGGATGGTCGGGAGTTTGTACAACACCATTTACTACTTGAATTTTTTCGCCGTTTGTCACGTTTATTTCCTCCTTGAAATTTGTTTTTCTGAAGATTCAATATGTAAGCCAAGCTCACCAACATAGCGTGAACGAGGGCGGATCAAACGATTTTCCCGTTTCTGCTCGGAAACATGGGCCAACCATCCTGCCACACGGCTCATTGCAAAAATCATAGTGAAAAGGTCGCTTTCGATATCTAACGCATGATAAACTGTTGCCGAATAAAAATCCACATTAGGGATCAAACCTTTTTTCTCACGAATAAATTTTTCAACTTCGATCGAAAGCACATACCATTTTTCATTATCCGTTCCTGCAGTTAGGACATAAGCCATCTCTTTTAAGTACCGTTGTCTTGGATCCACCGTAGTGTATACACGATGACCAAATCCCATGATTTTTTCTTTGGAATCAAGCTTTTTTTGCAAATAACTTTCTGTATCTCCGCAAGCATCGATCGACTCTAACATTTCAAAAACACGTTCATTGGCTCCGCCGTGCAAAGATCCCTTTAAAGTGCCGATCGCTGTAGTTATACAAGAATAAACATCGGACAAAGTCGAAGCGCAGACTCTGGCAGCAAAAGTCGAAGCATTTAATTCATGATCTGCGTGCAGAACCAAGGCTTTATTCAAGGCATTCTCTTGCGTCTTTGTCGGTTCTGTTCCATTCAGCATATACAAAAAATTAGCCGCAAAGGTTAGATCTTCTCTTGGCTGGATGGGATCCAAACTTTTTCGCAATCTTGAAAAAGCTGCTACGATCGTTGGGATCTTAGCTAAAAGATTCACGCTTTGCTGATAAGTAGAACGTCTGTCTGTATTTTCAGCTTCGCGGTCAAATACTCCCAGCAAAGATACTGTACTGCGTAAAACACTCATTGGATGCAAGTTTTGCCGACACTGGATCCGCAAACAAGTTTCCACCGCTTCAGAAATTTTGCTGTTTTTACGAATTTCCTGATTGAACTGGTCCAGCTCCGTTTTTGATGGCAAATGCAGATGCCATAGCAAATACACAACTTCTTCGAAACTTAATTCATGTTTCATCAACTCATCAATATTATAACCTGCATAAGACAATTGATCATTTATGATCGAACTGATCCTTGTCTGACAAGCAAATGTCCCTTCAAGCCCGCTTGCTATCTCCATTTATCGTCCTTCTCCCCCTATGCGGATCATGATCCTTCTAAAAACAAAAGCATTGCTGAAAGTCGGTCTCAACAAGCTTTTGTCCATATTTTCAGATTTAGATTTTCCCCATTTTTTTCCTAATGACCATTGGTAAAATTCCTTGGTGCTTATAGTAGCGAATATCAGCTTCCGCATCAAACCGAACGATGACTTCAAAAGATTTACTGTTCCCATCAGCATCAGAAGCCATGACCCGCACTATTTCATGGATCCCGGTTGATTTTGGTAACTGGATCGCAAAAGTTTCTTCGCCGCTAAGTCCTAAACTATCAGCATCTTGACCTTCTAAATATTGTAACGGCAAAACTCCCATCATGACCAAGTTTGATCGATGAATTCTTTCATAGCTTTTAGCGATCACCGCTTTTATTCCTAATAAACGTGTTCCTTTTGCGGCCCAATCCCGTGAAGAACCCATGCCATAATCATTCCCGGCTAAAACAACTAATCCAGTTCCATCTTTTTGATAGTTCATGGCCGCATCATAAATCGACATAACTTCTTTCTTTGGCCAATAGGTAGTAAATCCGCCTTCTGTTCCAGCAGCGATTTGATTACGGATACGGATGTTGCCAAAAGTTCCACGCATCATCACCTCATGATTTCCACGTCTGGAACCAAAGGAATTAAAATCTTTTGGCGCGACTCCTTTTTCTTATAAATATTTTCCGGCTGGACTGCGCATCCCGATCGCTCCAGCAGGCGAAATATGGTCAGTTGTGACTGAGTCACCAAACTTCGCTAAGACATTTAACCCATTCAGCGATTGGATCTCAATAGCCGTTTCACTCATATTTTCAAAAAAAGGCGGGTCGGCAATATAAGTAGACTCTTCATTCCACTCATAAACTGCTTCAGTAGTCGTTTTGATCGCATTCCATTCCTCATTGGCACTAAAAACCTGAGCATAGTATTCTTGGTATAATTCCGGTGTGACAAACTTTTCAATATATTGCTTCACTTCACCAGCATCCGGCCAAATCTCTTTCAAAAGTACAGGACGCCCATCCGGCGTGTATCCAAGCGGCTCCACTGTCAAATCTTTATTTACATTCCCAGCTAAAGCATACGCGACTACCAAAGGCGGTGAGGCAAGATAATTCGCTCTTACTAGTGGATGGATTCGGCCTTCAAAATTTCGATTCCCGCTCAGCACCGCAGCGACCAAAAGATCTTCCTGCTGAACCGCTGTTTCAATTTCACTGGCTAATGGTCCGGAATTGCCGATACATGTGGTACAGCCGTAACCCACTACATCAAATCCAAGCTTTTCTAAATAAGGTAATAAACCGGAATCTTGTAAATAACCGGTAACGACCTTAGAACCCGGTGCTAAAGATGTTTTCACTGTCGGAGAAACTGTCAGTCCCATTTCCACGGCTTTTTTGGCTAGCAGACCTGAGGCCATCATTACATACGGATTTGACGTATTGGTACAACTGGTGATAGCCGCAATAACTACATCGCCCGTTTGGATAGTCTGCGTCTGTCCAGCCATCTCAGCGGTTCCCTGTTTGGCCAATTCTGTTAATCCAACACCGAATCCTTCGTTTCCTTCCGGAGCTTCCAAAGCCTCGGCAAAACTCGTTTTCATTTTCGAGAGCGGAATCAGATCTTGTGGTCGCTTAGGTCCGGAAAGATTAGATTCAATCGTGTCTAAATCTAATTCAACAATTTTTGTATAATTCGCATTTGAATTTGCATCATAAAATAAATGATTAGCTTTTAGGAATTTCTCAGTCAATTCTATTGTTTCTTTCGAACGTCCAGTTAAGGCCATATAGCGCAAAGTTTCCTCATCAACCGGGAAAAAGCCGCAAGTAGCCCCGTATTCTGGCGCCATATTCGCAATCGTTGCCCGATCTGCCAATGATAATTTTTGAACTCCTTCACCAAAATATTCAACAAACTTGCCTACTACTTTCTCATTTCGTAAAACTTGAGTCACCTTTAAAGCCAAATCAGTAGCCGTTGCACCAGGCGCCAGCGAACCTGTTAAATGAACGCCAACAACTTCCGGAATTGGAAAATATGAAGGTTCTCCCAGCATACAAGCTTCTGCTTCAATTCCGCCAACACCCCAGCCAAGAACACCGATTCCATTGATCATCGTCGTATGAGAATCTGTCCCTACGAGGCTATCAGGAAAAGCCGTCAGTTCGCCTGCCACTTCTTTTTCAACGACAACATCAGATAGGTACTCAATATTTACCTGATGAATGATCCCTGTCGCTGGAGGAACGACACGATAGTTAGAAAAAGCGGTCTGTGCCCATTTAAGAAATTCATAACGTTCACGATTTCGCTGAAATTCTAATGCTACATTTGCCCGTAAAGCATTGACACTCCCTGCCTGATCGACTTGCACCGAATGGTCAACAACCAGATCGACCGGGATCTCTGGATTGATCTGGTCTGCATTTCCGCCTAGTTTAATGATTGCTTCCCGCATAGAAGCCAGATCTACCACTGCCGGGACACCTGTAAAATCTTGTAAAATAACTCTTGTTGGTTTAAAAGGGATCTCCCCTTCATCCTCGTTCGTTCCCCATAAGGCCAGTTGTTCAATATTATTTTCGGTGATATCGATTCCATCTTCTTGACGAATCAAGGACTCTAACAAAATTCGAACGGTGTAAGGAAGAGAGTTCACTTCTACTCCTAATTTTTGAGTAACAACATCTATATCATAATAGATATAGTCTCTTTGATTAGCTGATAATTTTTTTTTACTAGCGTTATGAAACGTTGACATACGTTCGTCCACTCCTGTTCATTGGCATTGTATAATGGATTTAGTATACACTGTTTTTATCTCATTGTAAATTCAGGGAACATCCATTTCTCTCATAAAAATCTCATCATGACAGATAATGTTCCATTTAGGACATGTAAAAACCTCTTTAAAAATTCCCTTTATTATCAGAAAAAACAGGTCGACACCAACTCAAATAAAAAAAGTTCTTTCTTCCAACTTTTTTACAGCGGGAGAAAAAACTTTCTTTGTTTAGTTTCATAAGCTGCACCTTTTCGGCAATAGTGCCAGAAAAATTACGCAAGGTGTTCTTTGCTATGATTTTTCTTTCTCTATAGCTCAAGGCAGGACACACCTTATTCAGCTTTTCTTGATCTGGCTTCATGAGGTATGCCTTTTCGGCAATAGTGCCAGAAAAATTACGCAAGGTGTTCTTTGCTATGATTTTTCTTTCTCTATAGCTCAAGGCAGGACACACCTTATTCAGCTTTTCTT
>JAATEZ010000122.1 GCA_015655485.1 Lactobacillales bacterium
TATATTTGAAAATGCCGGTTTCTCTACGATCACATTTTTTCCTGCTAAAATAGCTGCCTTTGCCTGATCAAAATGAAGACTGTTTGGCGAAGCAATATAGACCGTATCTATGATATCACTTTCAAAAAACAAAGTTAGATCTTGTTCATAATAGAGTGCTCGAGTCGAACTTTCATAACGCTTGCCAAATTCTTGAGCCTTTTCTATAGAACGTGAATAGACACCCGCCAACTCAAAAGATTTTGTTTCCAAAGCGGCCTCAATAAATTGATGTGTGATCCAGTTTGTTCCGATAATTCCTAATTTTATCATTTTTTTACTCCTTTATTTCATTTATTTTCCTAGAAAATCAAATAAACTGCCTTTCAATTTTTACTTTATCATATTCCAGAGTCTTCTGCATGATTTTTCACTTTTTCAGTCTTTAGTCGGATTAAAAGCTGCTGGATCCATAGTAAAATAGTAGTTGTAGAAATTTTTTTGCGAGTCCGATCCATGTCTTTTTTTAAAAAAAATGCTAAGATATGGTTAGAGAGTAAGGAGGGATTTTATGGCAAGTAAAAAATGGTCCATGTTCGTTGGCGCATCAGTCTTAGCTGGAATCGCTGGTTCGATTTTTTTCAAAAACAGAAAAAAAGAATTGTCTGGCACTGAACTTGACACTTTAAAAGATCAATATTCTGGCAGCTGGTGGTTCATTGACACTAATAAACACATTCAGCATGAACTGATTTTGAATGAAGATTTCACTTTGAAAATCGACGGTCGCTTAATCATTGGGTCTCTCATAGAACTTACTGCCACTCGTTTGGTCTTTCAGGATCATTTAGGTTTTCATATTATTCTAACCAGCAGTCAAGGTCGGCCAAAAAGCATTTATGATGAAGCTGATGACCTGACCTATGAACTGATTCCTAAGGAAAATTAAAAAAAACAGCCTTACAGATTTCGACTTGCATATTATCGGAAAAAAAAGATTTTTAATCATAAATCAAAAACCGCCTGCTGCTAAATTTCATTTTGGAATGGAAAACTTAAAAGAAAACACCTCATAGAAAACTTTGATCCCTTAAAAAGAAGCTCCTGACAAGAAAATAAGCGGGGCTCTTTTTTGTTGAATCAAAATTTTTGCGGATTGAGATAATAGTCTATCCTTAAAAAGAGGAGGGATAAAAACTTGTTTCGAGTTTTTTATCCCTCCTCTTCATGATTTTATCTATTCTTCATTCGTTTATCACTGATTAGACTTAGAGATATCCCCATCTCCATCAATATCTTCATCTGTCAAGCTCTCGACTTCCTTAACAAAAGCCGAAGAAGCCTCGATAAATTCCTCTGTTGAACCGGTGACAGCTTCATCCGGGATCCGATCCACGTCTGCAAACATCTCAATATGCTGCTTTAAATTGGCAAATTCCATAGGAGCATCACCGCCATATTCTCCATCCAAGTTAATCATCATCCGCACATTTTCATCTAATGGCTCAGCGGATAGACTGGAGGTTTGTGTATAGATAACCCGGTTATCATTCACATGTTTCCCGCCATTCAGCATCAAGGCGATCAAATGAAGGATCTCTACTAGATTAGCAGTTTTCACAATAATCAAAGAAAACTTGCCATCATCTAAACGAGCATTGGGAGCGATTTGTTCAAAACCGCCGATCGAGTTCGTTAATCCCAGAAAAAACATGGAAGCTTCACCAGTATATTCGCCCTCATCATATTTTAAATGCATTTTGATCGGCTTGACTCTCGGCAGCATCTCTGCGCCTTTAGCCAAATAGGCAAGATACCCAAAAACTGTTTTTAATTGAGAGGGGACCTCATAAGTAAGCTCAGTTAAATAGCCGCCTGCTCCAATATTAATAAAATAGTTTTCATTTGCTTTCCCAATATCCATAAAAATCGTCTGCTTTTTTTTGATCACTTGAGCAGCTTTTAAGACATTATCCCTTGGGATCTTTAATGCCCTGGCATAATCATTCGTCGTTCCCGCCGGAATAATAGCCATCTTAGGCCTTTGCTTTAACGGAGCAATTCCATTAACTACCTGATTAATAGTTCCGTCACCACCAGCTGCGACAATCAATTCAAAACCCGTAGCAGCTGCCCGCCTCGCTTCATTCTTTGCGGAATCCTTTTCAGCAGTCGTTGCAAAAGCGCTGGCTTCATAGCCTGCTTCCTCCAGCGTCTGCAAAATATCTACAAGATTTCGTTTGATCAGCTCTCTTCCTGATGTTGGATTATAAATCACTCTTGCTCTCATTGCGCGGCTCCTTTAACTTAACTTATGATTTTAAACTACTGCTTAACGTTTTGACAATTCTTCTTGTAATAATCTGTTGACAACACCTGGATTAGCTTTCCCTTTTGTTGCTTTCATTATTTGTCCAACAAGAAAACCAACAGCCCGGTCTTTCCCGTTCTTAAAATCTTCAATAGACTGGGAATTATTATCCAAAATCTCTGTGATAAGCGGTAAGAGCTGGGCAGGATCAGATAGCTGGATCAAGCCTTTTGCTTCAACCACATCCTTGGCTGTTCCGCCGCTTTCAATCAATTCTTTAAAGACCTTTTTAGCGATTTTCGAACTGATGGTGCCATCGTTGATCAGCTGAATCATTTCAGCAAGATTTTCTGGTGTCAATTTTGTCTGGCTCAACTCCAGATGCTCACTGTTCAGATAAGCAGAAACTTCTCCCATCAGCCAGTTGGAAACAAGTTTAGGATCGGCTTTTTTCAGCAGCGTCGCTTCAAAAAAATCAGACATTTCCTTGCTCAAAGTCAAAACCATCGCGTCATATTCAGGCAGTCCTAATTCAACTGTGTAACGGGCTCGGCGTTCTATAGGCATTTCGGGAAGACTCGCTTTGACTCTTTCGATCCATTCGTCAGCGATCACAAAACGCGGAATATCCGGTTCCGGAAAATAGCGATAGTCGCTTGATCCTTCTTTTACCCGCATAAGTGTGGTTTCACCAGTTGCATCTTCATAACGTCTGGTTTCTTGTTGAATGATCCCGCCGGAAAGTAACACTTTTGTTTGGCGCTGCACCTCAAAAGCCAGTCCTTTTTTGACGTAGGTCAGTGAATTTAAATTTTTCAGTTCAGTTTTAGTTCCAAATTCTTCTTGTCCATATGGACGAAGCGAAATATTAGCATCGCATCGCATAGAGCCCTCTTCCATTTTCACATCACTGACATCTGTAAATTGAATAATTGAACGGATCGCCTCCAAATAAGCGTACGCCTCTTCCGGAGAGCGCATATCTGCTTCCGACACGATTTCGATCAACGGGGTTCCTTGACGATTCAGATCTACATAAGAATAGCCTTCTTGTCCATGAATATTCTTTCCTGCGTCTTCTTCTAAATGGACCCGTTCGATCCGAATAGTTTTCTTTTGACCTGCCACTTCAATCTCGATCCAGCCATCATGACCAATCGGCTGGTCAAACTGAGAAATTTGATACGCTTTAGGATTATCTGGATAAAAATAATTTTTCCGATCAAAATGAGTTTCTTTAGAAATTTCACAATTTAAAGCCAAGGCAGCTTTCATACCGAATTCGATGGCCCTTTTGTTTGGCAAAGGCAACACACCAGGATAACCCCAGTCGATCACATTGGTATTTGTGTTGGGCTCAGCTCCAAAATGAGCGGGTGAAGGGGAAAATATTTTCGAATCAGTTTTTAATTCTACATGGACTTCTAGTCCGATCACTGTTTCAAAATTCATTCGTGCTTCCCTCCTAAAATTACTGGTTTTTGTTTATGAAAATCAGTCGCTGTTTCAAAACAATGTGCCGCGCGATAAATCGTTGCTTCATCAAAAGGTTTCCCAATGATCTGCAAGCCTACCGGCAAGCCGTCAACAAATCCGCACGGGATCGACATCCCGGGAATTCCGGCCAAATTGACTGGGATCGTTAAAATATCACTCATATACATCGTGATCGGATCATTCA